>CAXBAZ010000107.1:0-8746 GCA_963973395.1 uncultured Acidimicrobiaceae bacterium | reverse complement strand
AAGGACCTTCAGGTCGTCGACCAGATCACCACCAGCCAGACCGAGATCCGGTCGCAGGCCGCAGTCGCGGTCATCTTGCCGTTCGTCGTGCTTGTGTTCCTCGTCGCCTCGAACGAGAGCTACCGGTCCTTCTACCGCACGACCGGTGGATGGATCGTCGTGTCGATCGGTGTCCTCATGGCGATCGCCGGCTGGAAACTGATCACGGTGCTCGGCCGCATCCCCGCTGAGGAGCGAGTGCTCATCGAGAGGACGGTGTCGTGAGCGCCCAGGTCGCGGCGATCGCGCTGTTCGCAGCGGTAGCCGGCTGGTGCCTGGCGCGAGCCATGGTTCGCCAGCCCCGCCCCCTGGCAGCGCGCGTCCAGCCCTACACCGCCAGTCACCGCCGGGCGTTCGGCACCGTCCGGGCCGGCATGCCGACCGACTCGAATGCCGGACGACCCGGTGTGACGCTCGTGTTCGGGCCACTCGTACGACAGCTCGCCAACGGACTCGCGACGGTCATCGACGCGTCGAGCTCGACGTCGGCCGAACTGCGCTTACGCCAAGCGGGGCTCGACCTCACTGTCGAGCAGTACCGCACCCGGCAGCTCGCCTACACCACAGGCGCCCTCGGTGCAGGAGCGCTTCTCGGAGTGCTCCTCGGCCGCTCGGCCGGGGTCGTGCTCCTCCTCACCGTCGCCGGCGGCATGTGGGGAGCCACCCGTTGGCGCGGACGGCTCGACCGACTGATCGCCAAGCGCCGCGACCGCATGCGCGCAGAGCTGTACACCGTCAGCCAACTCCTCGCGATCTACCTACGAACCGGCGACACGCCCGCCGGCGCGGTCGACCGGCTCGTTCGCCGCACGCGTGGCGAGATCACCGCCGAACTGACGGGGGCTGCCGCCGAGATCCGCACCGGCGCATCGGTCGCGAGCGCGTTCGAGCGGCTCGTGTCCACCACACCCGAGCCGGGCGCAGCGCGCCTCTACCGGCTGCTGTCATCCACATGGACAGCCGGTGGCGACGACCAGGCGCTGTTCGCGCTCGCTGAGGACATGCGCTCGGCCCGTCGCGAAGACCTCGCCCGACTGATGGCCAAACGCGAAACAGCGATGGCTCTCCCGCTCGTCATGGTCATCGGTCCAATCCTGATCCTGTTCGTCGCAGCCGCCATCCCACACATCGTCTTCGGACGCTGAGGAGACCCACACCAATCCACAGGAGGAGCACACCCATGACAGCCACCAACAACTACGGCCCGCAGGACCAGCCGGCCCGCGACGCCGGCGCCACCACCGTCGAGTACCTCGGCTGGGCAGCGATGTCCACCGTGGCGATCGTCGCGATCGGCGCCGCCCTGCAGGTGCTCGGGCTCGACCTGATCGACTACGTACGCACCCAGCTCGGCATCTGACCGTGACATCCCCGGCCGACGCTCCTGCCGGCGCGCCGCGCGTCGGCCCGGCGCGCGACCGTGGCGCCGCGCTCATCTCGCTCGTCGTGGCGACCGGGGTCGTCCTCATCCTGCTCACCGGGATCGTCCAAGTGATTACCTTCCAGTACGGCAAAGGCACCGTGCGTGCCGCGCTCGACGAAGGCGCCCGCGTCGGCGCCCGCTCGACCGACGCTGTAGCCGCCTGCCAGGAGCGCGCCGGCGACGTGATGGGCGATCTGCTCGGCGGACCGATGGGCGACGGCGTCACGATCGTGTGCGCCGATGGCGGTGACCGAGTGGTCGCCACCGCCACGGTCCACTTCGACGGCTGGTTCGGCCAGCTCACCGGCTACGACGCAACGCTCACCGCCAGCGCCGCCAAGGAGAACCAGTGAGCCCACCCCGCACGGATCGTGACGCCGGTGCAGCAGCAATCGAGCTGCCACTCGCCGTCGGTCTCCTCCTGATGCCCATCGCCGTCGTCGTGATGCTCGTCCCTCAATGGCCCGAACGCCAGACGGTGGCCCGCTCGGCCGCCAAGGAAGCAGCCACCCTCTACGCGAACGCCCCCTCGCGATCGGCCGGCATCGAGCTCGCGCAGGCAAGCGTCGCCCAGGCGGCCGCGAACCACGGCCTGCCGCCCACCGCGCTCACTGTCGCCCTCGGCGGAGAGTGGTGTCGAGCATGCACCGTCACCGCGTCGGTCACGGTCGACATCCCAGCCGTCGCCGTGCCGTTCGCCGGCACCGTCGGAGCCTTCTCGTACACGAGCTCGTCGAGCGCTCGCATCGACGACTACCGAAGCCTGCCCGGGCGAGTGACACCATGACCGGCGGCGACCGCGGATCGGTCACGGTGTGGACCCTGGGCATGGTCCTCATCGTGCTCTTCCTCGGCGCGCTCTCGTTCGACCTCTGGAGCGGCTTCGGCACCCGCCGCGACTACGCCGGCGCCGCCGACCAAGCCGCCCAGGCAGGAGCCAACGCACTCGATACCTCCCTGTTCCGCTCGACCGGCGAGCGTAAGCTCGAACCGGCGCGAGCCGAACAGCTCGCTGCCGAGAACCTCGCCACGCACGGGCTCGCCAACGTCACCGGCGTCGTGATCGACGCCACTGCCGATGCGGTGGTGGTCGAAGTCACCGGCGACGTCGACGTTGGCCTGTTGCGGATCTTCGGGGGTGGCGACCCCCTCGTCGTACATGTCCGCGCCGTCGGACAACCACGAGAGGACGCCCCATGAACCGCCACCTGCTCAGCCTGCCCGTTCTGCTCATCGCCCTTGCCGCATGCAGCGGCGACGACCCCGCCGAATCGAGCACGACTCCGGCACCAACCCAAACGTCAGCTGCACCGTCCACCACTGCGGCTCCCACGACACAAGCTCCCGCGACATCCGCCCCGACGACATCCCACACCGTCTCCTCGAGCGTGGCACCCACGACCACGACCGCTCCCGCCACGACCCCACCGCCGCCACCGTCGTCACCGTCGTCCAATCCGACCGAGTCGTATCCGTTCCCGACAACGCCAGCAGGCCAACCGGATTGGGTACCGATCCTGCAAGAACTCCTAGAGGCCGGCACCGCACTGAGCCTCGAGCCGAACCTCGACCAGATCACCAACTACTGCCTCGACAACAGCGACTGCTTCCAGGACTGGAGCGCGTACATCGAGAACCTCATCGCCGACGACGCGCACGCCGAGGGACTCGTTCCTGATCGGGTCCTGTCGGTCGAGATCAGCCCCGCTCAAGGCGACCGCGATCCGATCGAGACCGGAGCTGTCGTGCTGACGGCACAAGTGGAAGTCGTTGGAAACGACGATGGGGCACGGGTGGCCGACAGCGACGGCAACACCCTGTACGTCATCAGCCGCAACGCTCAGCCAGGCGATGTCGTTGCAGAGTCGTACTTTCTCGGCCTGAATCCGGAGCGCGAGTGGCGAGTCGCGCAAGAGTCCACGTCGGAGTCGGGATGAGGACGTGGGCACGCTGGCTCGTGTTTGCGCTGGCAGGCGCCACCGTTGGGATCGCGCCCCCTGCGGTCGCAGTGGGACAGGTGGCCGAGTGCACACAGGTTGGTCGACGCGTCGAGTGCTACATCAAGATCGTCGGCCGGCCCGGCGGATCATCGGTCGACGCACCACTCGGCCCACACGTTCCCTTCGTGTGGGTCCGCCGCGAGTCGAGCGGTCTGCCTGGGGCAACGTTCTCGTGCTACCGCGAGTACCCCGGCGTCGACGAGAACGGTGTCGACGTCACCATTCAAGAGTGGGGGACCGGCTGGGTCATCGTCGTGATCGATCCCACCAACGGGGGCAGCTTCGACGACCTGGAGTCGTGGATCACCTGGTCGTTCGACTGCGAGTTCCCCGGCGAAGATCCACCGCAGCCACCACCGCCGCCTCCGACCCCAGACCAGGTGCGCGAGGCGTTCGACGACGCCCTCATCGTGTCGGGCGAGTTGGACCCTCCTCCGGCGTGGGGTGGGCTTACCGGCCTCGAGACGTGGTTATGGTGCACCCCGCCCGGCCAGGTCACACTCGATCCGCCACTGGTCCTGAACGGCTACACCGTCGACGCTGTGATGGCGCCGCTGCTGTACACGTGGTCGATCTCGGGTCCGGCGTCAGCACAGTTCTCGGGTCCGTCCTGCGGAGCAGAACCCGTCGACGAACTCGGAACTGGGGCCGCATGGGCGTGGGAACCACAGACCGCAGGCATCTACATCGTCGGCTTGACCGCCGACTGGACGATGACCTGGTCGCTCACCTACGACTTCGGTGACGGACCAGTCACGCTGCCCCAAACCCAATACCCAGGCCCGATCCCGGTATCGGGCCCGCTGATCGAGTATCCCGTCGACGAGTACCGCGGGGTACTGACCGAATGAGCAGCAGGAGCACCCGATGAAGCGATTCGCACGCCCGATCGCCTACACCATCACGTCGGCAGCTGCGCTGTGGGCGTTCGGCTGGGCCGGACAGTGGAGCGTCGACCCGCTCGACTGGAGCGACCCGAGCGGCTGGCTCCGACGCGTGGATGCCGTCGACGTCCTGGTGGAGATCGCCCGATGGCTCGGGATCGCGCTCGCCACCTACGTCGCGCTGGTGTCGCTCACGGCGTTGCTGGCCGAAGCGTCGGGAGCGCTCCGAATGCCACGCCTGGCACAGAGACTGCGTCGCGTGGCGGGATTCGTGGCGATCCCGGCCCTTCGACGCCGCCTGCTTGAGGTCACCGCAGCGGTCACCTTCACCGCGTCCTCGATCAATGCCGCGCCGGCGCTCGCCGTCGGCCTTCCGCCCGCCACGGCCGTCATGGATGCAGCAGCTCCCGCTCCGATCCCAACAGCGGTCCGAGGCGAGTTCGAGGGCTTCGGCGCCGTCGCCGCGCCGTTGCAGACACCAGCCGAGCCGATCGAGGTTGCGACCTACACAGTGCGGCCGGCAGACACGCTCTGGGGGATCGTCGAGCAGCACTACGGCCGAGTCGACGGCGCCCTCGTACGCCACGTCGCGGCCGTCTCGCAGATCGAAGACCCGAACCTCATTCGACCCGGCTGGGTCGTCACGCTGCCCGACACGCGGCCGCCGGCTGTGCCACCGGTTCATGGCGAAGCAACGTGGGGTGCGGTCACCGTCGTACCGGGCGACACGCTCTGGGACATCGTCGAGCTCCACTACGGCGAAGCCAACGCTGATCTCATCTGGGCGGTCGTCGACGCCAACCCCACCATTGACGACCCGAGTCTGATCCACCCTGGGCAGGTCATCACCTTGCCGCCGAACTCGATGCCCGAATCGGCAACCGCGAGTCCAACGACCACGACGCCTGTCGAAGCCCCGGAGGCCGGATCGACACCAACGCCCGCGCCGCGGGTCGAGGCCCCAACGCCCACCAACGCGGATGTTCCTGAACCTACGCTCCCGGTCACGCCTCCCGGCGCCCCGGCTTTCGACCCGATGCTGCCCGAGGCTGCCGAGCCGGTGCCGTCGACAACTACCACCCCCGCACCCATCACTGCACCGACCGAGTCCGCGCCCACCGGCGCCCGCCCGCCAACGGCTTCGGTGCCGAGCACCGACGTCGCCCAGGACGTCGAGCGCAGTCTGTCGATGGCTGCCATCGTTGGCTGGACGGGCGGCGCCGGGCTGGCCGCAGCGCTCCTCGGTCTCGCTGCACGTCGCCGGCGCCGGCTACCGGTTCATGCTCGCCACACTCGGCCGTCAAACCGAGCAGTGCAACTCGGAATCGCTCTACACGAAACCGCGAACTTGTCGTCGGTCGAGTTCGCAGCAAACGCGCTGCGTACTATGGCCGCTCGTGTGCGGGCCAGGCCGGGCGAGCCGGCACCGGTGCCGAGGCTGCTCCGACTCGGGGACGACGCAGTAGAACTCGTCTGGGACACACCGAGCACCGACGTCATCGATCCCTGGACGAGCGGCGACGGCGGCTGGTCCTGGAACCTCCGATCGGACGCAGCCCTTCCGATCAACGATGGACCGGCTCCGTGTCCGGGCCTCGTCACGATCGGGGCACAAGGAGACGCCGACGTCCTGTTGAACCTCGAGAGTTGCGGAGGTGTTGCGATCATCGGCGACGAGGACGCGGCGGAGGCCTTGGCCCGAGCCGTCGCGACTGAGTTCGCGGCAAGCGCCTTCGCCGACTCGCCAACAGTCGTGCTCGTCGGCGTACCTGCCCTCGCCGCCGATCCCGAACACGCGATTCAGGGCGACGTGGCGAGTGCGATCGGTTGGCTGCGGGACCGATCCGAGTCGGCAGGCACCCTGCTCGCACATCGCCGGCTCACCTCTCTGTTCGCATTGCGGGCGAGATCGAAGCCCAACGACGCACACGAACCGGTCGTCGTACTCGCCGACACGTCGACGGTCGAAGCCGACGAGCTGACGCAGCTCGTCGAACTCGCCAACGGAGACCTCGGCGCCGTCGTGGTACTGATCGGTGACCACCCGTCGGTGACATGGCGCCTCGAATGCTCGGGCTACGACGTCACCATCGAACCGCTCGGTCTCACCGTCGACGCCGTCGCTCTTCCCGAATCGATCGACCCGCTCCTCGACGAATTCGTCCCCGACCGCGACCCGACACTCGATGACTCCGACGAGCATGATCCGGGCCCAAGCCAGCTCGCGCTACTTGACCACCTCGACGTCATCGCACTTCGCGACCGACCACAGGCGAGTCCGGGTGAAGATCCTGCCGACTGCATCGAAGAGCCGACCGTGGACGAGGTCGGCGAATGGGACGTCGAGCTCAAGGTGCTTGGTCAAGTCAGGTGTGTCGGCACCGACGAGCCGCTGACGCACCAGGAGCTCCATATGGCCATCCTGCTCGCTTTCAATCGGGGCGGCCTGAACTCCGACACGATCATCACCTGGCTCTGGCCGAAGGGCTGCGTCATGAACACCCTCACCAACGCGATGTCCGATCTCCGCCGCAAACTCGGCATCGGCAGCGATGGAGAACCGTTGTTTCCAAAGGGACGCGACAACAGCCACGTCTACCGATTGTCGCCACGCGTCATCACCGACTGGGAACGCTTCATCGCGCTCGTGCGCCGGGCCGAGTCCCTCCCAGACACTGACGCTGTGCCACTGCTCGACGAGGCGCTCGAACTAGTGACCGGCCCACCGTTCCAAGCGAAGAAGGGCTACAGCTGGGCCTACAGCGACGGCACCGCCACGCTCATCGCCGAAACCATCAAAGCAGCCGCCCGCCGCTCCGCCGAACTCCACGTCGCTCGAGGCGAGATGGCCGACGCCGCAACCGCCGCGGCCGCAGCACTCGCTGCAATCGGCGCACCACCCCTCGACCTTGACCAACTCATCTGAGTGCAGCGCAGCGAGATTGAGTGCAGCGCAGCGAGAACTTGCCTGTGCCAATCTTCTCGCGAGGTGCGCCGACGTCCACGAACACGGCGATGGTCCGCCCGCGAGTCCTGCGCTAATCACTCGCACGGACGTTGCGCCGTATCTGCGCCAGATTCGGCGCGTACGTCGGAGCGCTCTTGTCCCACCTGGGTTCGTCTCGCCACCAGCGCCGGGCGGGTGGAGCCGGTCCGCGTTCAGTGTCACAGCGAATCCGTACGATTTGCGGCGTGCCCCGACGTAGACGCATCGATGGGCGTGGTGACGAAGAGAGCCTTCGGCACTTCGTGAAAACGGTGGAGCGATGTGACGCCCGTCGTGCTGTCGCAGCCGGCACGATGTTCACGTCCTTCGAGGCTCGCCGCACGTCCGATGACACGTTCGAAACTTCGCAGGAGCTCGGCGATGAGGAAGATGTCCGGTCGTTGGCCGCCGAGTTCCGCAAGCTCTGGATGCCAGGGGATGACGCTCACTTTGGCTCGGTGTGCAACATCGTCGAACGATGCTCAACGAACGACTCGCTCCGTGAAGGCGGGCGCATCTGTCGTGCACGGTGGGACTTCGTGTTCCGCGGGATCCCGGCCAGCTCCACGCCGACTACCCGCACATTCGCCGAGGATCTGGTCAATGCGTGGATGAACGGGATGGTGTTCCATAGCGACTCCGCCCAACGAGACGAATTCGACGGAGTACCCGATTGGCTCCGCGACATGCAGCTGGCAAAGGTGTACGAGGCCATCATGTGCGGATTGGACGAAGCGCGTCGGCTCCGGAACATCATCAACTTAGGACTGGAACGCGGAGACTTCGACTTCACCTGAACCCTCGAGCAGGGTCTGTCATCCTGGGCTCATCACCGACAGCGTTCGTCCGCACCGTCATCGCCTCGCTCCACTTGCCGGCTCTGCGCTTGACATCGAGGTACCCGGCACCGTTGTCCTGGTCGCCCTTGAGCCGGCGTTGGTGGCACCCCACCGACGGGCCATCGAGAGGTTGGCGGCGCGCGGTATGGGGCATGGGCATGACGAGGCCCCGGACCGAGCGGCTTCCGACCGTGAACATTCTTGCGGGGTCACGAGCTCGGCGATCAGACTCGCCTGTGGTCTCCAGCCGAGTATGCGCCTCGACCCACAGCCGTCGAGCGAATCCCAACAGGAACCAGGTGACACAACCGACAATGACTCCGATGAGATACGGGATCCAGGCAGTGTCTCCTCTCCATTCGAGCGTGGCGTTCCCGAGCGGGGACGTGCACCGTTCCCAGCTCGGCCCATCGTTGTCGTTGCAGCTATCGGTCAGCGTCGCTCCGATCACGACAACGCCCACGATCACAGTGATCGCAAGCCGCACCGTCGTCCACACCGCAGCCACCGACGAAGAGTACTGCTGGTGCCGATGACGATCGCCGCGTTCGAAACCGACGGTGTCAGGGAATCGT
>CAXBAZ010000106.1:0-8805 GCA_963973395.1 uncultured Acidimicrobiaceae bacterium | reverse complement strand
GCGGTCGCCGATGCGGCAGCCGCCGAGGTCGGGGATGAACGCCTCGCCGAGCCGCTCGCGGAGCGTGTCGAATCGCGTACCGACCATCCGGTCACCGGCGAAACGCAGACCGAGCACCTCGCAACCCTCCTGGGCGCGTCGGATCACTTCGGCCTCGTCGTCGGGTGACAAGCCGAGGTTGCCGCGGGCCTCACCGCGCCCCCTCGCGATCGGGAACGAGGGTTGCGACAGCACGGGCGCCACCATGACGTCGTCGACCATCATCCCCAGCGCGAAGCCGCCGCTGAAGCACATGCCCACTGCCCCGACGCCCGGCCCGCCGACCTCGCCGTGCAGAGCCCGGGCGAGCGCCCGGAGCCACGCGGTGACCGGCGTCGTCCGATCGAGCGCCCAGGCGGTGAACTCCCGGGAGATGCACACCTTCGCGAGGCTCGCTGCGGTGTACGGGAAACTCACCGGCCTGCCCGGCGTACCGACCAGATCGGGCATCACCACGGTGAAGCCGCGTTCGACGACATCGTCGGCGAAGCCGATCACGGTCGGCGTGATGCCGGGCAGCTCGTGGATGACCACCACGCCCGGCCCGACGCCGCGACGGAACGTGTCGTGCGTGATCCCGGCCGCCGAGAACGACGCCCGCTCCCACCCGTCGAGCACGTCCGTGCCGGCTCCGCTCACGCGAGTCGCCGGACCGCTTCGAGCGCTCGCTCCGCGAGCTCGATCGTGCCGACCCTCACCCGTTCGAGCGCCTCCGGGTCGTTCTGATCACCCATCGCGCCGTGGAGATAGCGGGCATACACCCCTTCGCTGATCACCGCGAGCCGCCACGACGAGAACGCGACGTAGTAGTCGATCCGCGACACGTCGCGACCGGTTCGGGCCGCATAGCGGGCGACCATGTCGGCGTACGACAGGTAGCCCCCGGCGCTGGTCGGATCGTTGTCTCGACTCTCTCCGTCGGGGCGCACCCAGTACACCCCGAGGTAGCCCAGGTCGGCGAGCGGGTCGCCGAGGGTGCACAGCTCCCAGTCGAGCACCGCTGTCACCCGGCCTGTTCCGAGGTCGACGAGGCAGTTCCCGAAGCGGAAGTCGCCGTGAGCGATCGACACGCCGTGCTGCACGGGCACGTTGGCGGCCAGGTGGTGGGCGACCTCCTCGATCGCCGGGATGTCGCGCGTCCTCGAGTTCTCCCACTGCGTCGACCACCGCTTGATCTGTCGTTCGACATAGCCTTCGCGCCGTGCCAGGTCGCCGAGGCCGATCTCGTCGACGTCGGCCGCGTGGAGGTCGGCGAGCACGTCGATCAGGTGCTCACAGGCAGTCGGCCGCAGCGGCTCGGGGAGCAGCGCACCGCGCTCGGCCGAGTCGAGCACCTCCCCGCTCACGAACTCCATCACGTAGAACGGGGCGCCGTTCACCGACTCGTCGAGGCACAACCCGAGCGTGCGCGGCACCGGGACGCCCGTACGACCGACCGCGGTGATGATGCGGTGCTCCCTGGCCATGTCGTGGGCCGTCGCGAGCACGTGTCCGGTCGGCGGTCGACGCAACACGTAGCGCGTGCCGGCGGCATCGGTGACCCGGAACGTGAGGTTCGACCGTCCACCCACGATCAGTTCGTACTCGAACGGTCCATCGGCACCGTCGATATTCTCGGTGAGCCAGCGACTCACCCGTTCGTCGTCGAGGCCCTGCACGTCGTCCGACCGTAGTGCGATCGGCCCCGAACGGAGCAGCCGGTCGATCAGTCGCCGGCGGTGCGGACCGCGGCGACGAACTCGTCGATGTGTGCATCGGTCGTGGCGAACGACGTGACGAGTCGGGCGAGCACCTCGCCATCGGCGAGTTCATCGCCGGCCGGCAGGGCATTCGGATACCACTCGTACATCGAGGCGCCCGCCGCCATCAGGTGATCGAACAGGGTCCGATCGAACACGACGAACGTCTCGTTCGACTCGCACGGCCAGGCCAGGCGTACCCGTTCGAGTCGGCTGAGCTCGGTACGCAGCCGGGTTGCCTGCCGGTTCGCCACTCGGGCGAGGTCGAGCCAGTGGTCGTCGGCCAGCCAGGCGAGGAACTGGGCGCCGTACAATCGCGCCTTCGACGTCAGGTGCCCGGTGCGCTTGAGGCGGTACTCGACGTCGACGGCGAGGTCTCGATCGAAGAACACGATCGCCTCCGCCGCCACCGCTCCGTTCTTGCTGGCTCCGAGGCAGAGCACGTCGACGCCGGCCCGCCACGTCACGTCGGCAGGGTGGACGCCGAGACTCGCCACTGCGTTCGCGAACCGGGCGCCGTCCATGTGGACGCGCAGATTGCGGTCGCGGGCGACCTCCGCCAGCGCGTTGATCTCGTCGACGGTGTGCACCTGCCCGCACTCGTTCGCCTGCGTGATCGACAGCGCCCGGGGGCGCACGTTGTGCGGACCGTCGCTCGGCAGGCGATCGAGCATCGACGTCAGCCCTTCGGGCGTGAGGCGGAGGTCTCGGTCGGGCACGGGCAGCATGCTGGCGCCGCCGGTGAACAGCGACGGGCCGGTCGATTCGTCGAGCAGGATGTGTGCCTGGTGGTGGCAGACGACGCCGTCCCAGGGCTGCACCATCGTGGAGAGCGCCAGCATGTTCGCGGCCGTACCGCTCGACACGAAGCACGCCGTCAGATCGGTGTCGAACGTCTCGCGGAGCGCCTCGACGGCGGCGGCGGTGAGCGTGTCGGCGCCGTAGGCGTCGTGGTGCGACCGGTACGCGTCACCGATCGCGTCGAGCACACGGTCGGATGCTCCCGCCTGGTTGTCGCTCCCGAAGATCACGTCGGCCAGTCTGGTCCAGCGCCGGCCGACACACCGCACTGCGGTGCCTCCGGGTCTCGGAACGGCCGGACAGGCACGATCGCGGCGAGTTGATCGTAACGTCGCAGTCGCGGTCGGCTCGTCGGCTACCGTCGGCAGGTCAGGGGGCAGACGGTGTGATGGGCAAGCTCGCGGTCGGACTGGACATCGCAGTTCGATTCGCCGTGATCGTCGTCGCCTGGCTGCTGATTCGTGAGTTCTGGGCCGAGGACAAGGGGCCGGACGCCGACGGGGTTCCCGTGCGCCTGTTGATCCCGCCCCTCGGCGCCTACCTGCTCTGGAACGTCTGGTTCATCGGTCGGTCGAGTCGGCGTTGGAAGCTCGGCGTCATCGGTGATTCAGGGTTCCTGCAGGTGGTCGGCGTGCTGAGCTTCGCCCGCTTGTTGTGGCTGCTGCCGCTCGCCGACGACCTGTGGTGGCAGCACCGCAACCGACTGATGATCCTGGTGGCCGCATCGGTCGTGTGCACAGCTCTCGCGCTCGGCGAGGGCATCCGCATGGCGAGCCTGCAGCCCGGATCCCACGCTCGAATCGAGGGCACGAGTGATCAGGACGGTCGGCCCGGCCGAGCCCGATCCGGATGACGTTGCGACCGCCGCCGCATCCCACCTTCGCCAGCCGTCCGAACGCCCCATCACAGGGTGCTGGCCGAGAACCGAAGGGCCGCGCCGGCACGCGAGCGTCAACAGACGGCTCGTACGCGACCGTGCCGAAGCGCCGACGGCGTGACGGAGTTTCGATGTTGTCGGCGGCGGCGTGCGTCACGCTGCGGGTTGTCGTCGTCTGGTCGGCGGGGTGGTCGATCTTGGGGGGACATCGGGTGTGGTGATGGCGAAGGTGTTGCCGTCCGGTTGTCGGATGGTGAGGGTGCGGTCGGTGTCGAGGTCGAGGTGCCAGCCGTCGTCGTGGACGACGTGGTGGTGGCGGGAGCACAACGGCACCAGATTTTCGAGGTCGGTCGGCCCGCCCAACTCCCACGGGCGGAGGTGGTGGATCTCGCAGCGGTCGAACGTGGTGTCGCATCCGGTGAAGGCGCAGCTGCGGTACATGGTGCGCAGGGCTCGTCGTTGGTTGCGGTTGGCGTGTCGGATGGTGCGGCCCATGTGGAACGGGTTGCCGTGCTGGTCGACGACGATCGGGGTGACACGACCGTTGCAGATCAGCCGACGGACTGATGCGGGCGGCAGGGCCGCTCCGTGGGACGTTTCGCAGACGCTGTTCGGTCCGAGTTCGCCGGTTTCGGCGGTGTGGGCGTCGACGATGATGGTGATGTCGGCTTCGATCGGGCGGATCTGTTGGTGGCCGCCGGCGACGAGTGTGCCCAACGCTTCGGCGGCGAGCCGGTTGCGGTCGATCGAACGGTCGATGTAGGCCGGGTCGCCGCGTCGGACACCGGTCGTGATCATCGATGAGACTTGACGGTCGACGGCTCCGAAGATCTGGTCGGCGAGTTCGGGATGGAACGCGAAGCGGCCCTCGATCATGCCCGACGCTGCGTTCAGCTTCCGGGACAGGTAGGTGTCGCGTCGCTGGCGGGTGTTGCGTTCGATGCCGTGATCACGTTCGAGGCTGCGGGCGAGGTCGCGACACGACCGACCGAACTGTTCGGGTGTCATGCGGGTCGCGTCGGCCAACAGATCGTCTTCACGATCGAGGAGTGCCGTCTTGACGTCGTCATCGAGTTTCGAGGTTGCTGCGGCGAGCGCGTCGACGTGTTCGGCACCGACGTCGCCGGATGCGAGCGCCGCACCGAACGAGGGTGCGTCGTCAATCGTCTTCGAGCGTCGATCTTTACGCTTGCCCTCAGCGGCGGACACGCCACCACACTTGGTGTGCATGTCGGCCGCCGGTGCAGCGCCGGCAGTCGCATGGAGTTCGCGCAGGCGTGAGGTGACACCGGCTTCGAACGAATCGATCCAGCCCCGGAGTTGCTTGACGTTTCCGAGCAGCGACGCGCACCCATCGGTATCGGCGGTTCGAACCGTCGCCCCCGTGAGCACCCGCAGTGCCTGTGACGGATCCACCCGAGCGGACATGAACACATGATAGTCGAACACACGTTCGATCAACGTCAACGAGCGTGAACCTCATGACAACATTCGCCGATTCCGGCGACCGAGCTTGCGGCGCTCCTCCGACGAGAGGGAACCGCTCGCCGGTCACCCCTGCGTGCCCGCAGCCACGCCAACGATCTCTGGATCGCCGCCTCGGCCCGCCACATCGACGCCCCGCTCCTCACTGCCTTCCGCGTGTTCGAGGACACCCCTGGGCTCACCATCCACCAGTAGGCGACTGCACAGCCGTGGCCCAGGGTGCCCCAAGGCGTGCACACGCACACCCGGCCTCGAGTCCGGCGGGATCTCCACCGAACATCTCGCGACGTGCGGGCTCAGTCGTTGCAGTCGAGAAGACGGTGCGCACGCTCGACGTCGCGTCGGTACTCCCAGTCCGGCGACGAACTCGTTGGCTCCTCGAGCAGTTCGCGGGCGATGCGAAGCTGTTCGCAGTCGAGGCTCGCCGCAACCTCCTGGTGCACTTCAATGTCGAACGGATGCATCGCGTAGTCGGGGTCCCGAGCCCCGGAGAGAGCGGTCGTGAACGCGAGCCCGAGTAGTCCGGCCAAGGCTCCGACTGCAACAACATCTCGAAATCGGCGGCCGTCAGCCCTCACCACGAGGACAACGTACACCGCCACCAAGTACCCTCGCCCGAGCACTCGACGGTTGTTGCGACAACATCCGTCACGGGCGTGACGACACCGGTCGCCGCGGAACCGGACCGGAGCACCTCCGTTGTGGTGCCTGCGTTGGCTGTATCGGTGGCCGTGTTCGTCGACGCGTCCTGGCTGCAGCCGACGGCGAGTGCAGCCATCAGAGCGAACAGGACGAGATGCTGCATGCTGGTCTGACGCTCCCCATGTGTCGCAGGTTCCGGCGGAACGAGCATTCCACCATCGAAGTGCGCCTCCACGACTCGCCACCCGTCGGCGCCGCAGGGATCTCGAGTTGATGTCCCCGGTTGGTGCCGATCTCAGGCGATGCGGACGCACAACAATGCGCCCTGGCTGGCAGTGACACGGAACTCCGATCCGATGACACGGTCGTCGTTGAAGGCGAGCTCCCTCTTCGGGTCGGAGCGATCGTTCCAGCTGGCATCCCAGAATTCCTGAGCCGTGATGTCATCGATGACGAACGTTCCGCCGATACGGACCAGGTCGATGACCTCGTGTCGGTGATCAGGTTCGAGCATGTCGGGGCCGCCGCCGTCGACGAACAACAAGTCGAAGGGTTCTTCGCCGACGAGTGCCTCTCTCCAGTCGCTGCACGTGACGGTGACGTCGTCGCGTTCCGCGAACACTCTGGTTGCCACTTCGGCGCGCTGCGGATCGATTTCTACGGTCAGCAACGTTGCTCCTTGCTGCAGGCCGTCGGCGAGCCAGCCGGCGCCGACGCCCGTGCCGGTTCCGATCTCGGCGATGCGACCTCCTGGGTGCATCGCAGCCAACGAACGTAGGACCGGGCCGAGTTCGGTGAGGCTGGCCCAGCCGGTATGACCTGGCGTGGGTTCGAGCGCGAACCCCGCCTCAGGGGATGCTCGGCGTGCTGCTTCGACAAGCGGTGGGAGGCGAATCGGGTACTTCAACTCGGTCGCCGCTCCACGAAGATCGAAGAATACGAGATTCGCGCATGCCTGACCCGAGCTCGGGCGTCGGTGTGGACTACGTGACATCGCCCCGGTGTCCCAGAACGCTCATCGCAACGACGCTGCAGGTGCCCCGACCGCCGGTACGGCTCGGGCAGATGGCCCCTTCGTGGCGTGGCGACATCGCGCGCACTTGCGTGGCCGGCTCGTCAGTCTCGGTACGGCTGCTCGGCCCGACCGATCGCGACCGAGGTGCCGGATGATCCGGTCTCGATGAACCAGAACGTGCCCTCCTGGTCGTAGCTGCCACCCTGACCGGGGTTCGGCAACTCGGTGACCCATGAGTCCGTTCCGGTCGCGATGTCGATGGCGTGCACGTCGGTGCCGACGGGAACGGCGATCACGTCGCTGGAGATCTGGGCGATCAGGTGTGGCGTGCCGGGGAGCGCGTGTTGCCACAGCCGATCGCCACTCGTCGCGGCGTATGCGGTGAGCATCGTGTCCGCAGGCCCAGCGAGCTCGCCGGTGCCTCCGGTCTGGTCCAGCACGGCGACGATCGGCTGGGCTGGGCCGGCGACCAGCGCAGCGACGAACCCAGGCACGGTGTCCTCCCAAACGACCGAGTCGTCGCGGGACACGGACACCTCGATCGTCTGTCGAGCCGACCCACCGCTCGCGGTGGACAGCTCGAAACCATCGGCCCGCGTCGGCGGGACGCCGATGCCGAACGACACCGCATCCGACGCGACATCGCCACTGCCGGACACGTCGTCGCCCGTGGTCGGTTCGAGCACCATGATCGGCGGGTCGTCGACGGACCCTTCGAGCACCCACAGCAGGTCGCCGCCGCGCAGTGTCGCCTCGGGTGCGTTCAGCTGCCGTCGCCAGCGCTCCACGCCAGTCGCTGCGTCCAGCCCCACGACAGCGTCGCCGGTCAACGCGCCGACCACTGGTCCAGCTGCCGCGATTCCACCCGAGAACTCGCCCGCGCCACCATCGAACTCGACGCACCACACCACTTCGCCCGTGTCGACCGCGACACCGCGCACCACATGCTCGACGGAACTGACGACCGCAACGTCGTCGAACACCGCCGCTCCATCCGGCCAGCCGACGGCCAACGACCACCGTCGTTCACCCGAGCCGACATCGAAGCCGACCACACCACCCGGACCGGTCGCGCCGTCCTCGCAGCCACGATCGGCGACTTCGTCGGCCCCGCAGCCGGCCAATGCCAGAGCCGCGATCGCGACCAACCTGGCCGGTCGAGCAACCATCCGGAGAGCCTGCCACAGGACAAGACCGCCCGAGGAAGTACGAAACTGCGCCACCTCCACCCTGACGGTTCCGAGCGACGGTCTCTGGTCGTCGCCGGCGAACTCGAGCGCTCCTCGGATCGGCAGGTCAGACGTTCGAACCCCGCAACAGTCGCATGACCAAGCACTCATCGTCGCCGAACTCGCGGAGCCCGACACCCTCGAAGCCGAGCCTCTCGTAGAACGCAATCGCCCGACGGTTGTCGACGAGCGGATCGATCACCACCATCTGAGCGCCGTGCTGGTCGAAGACGCGTCCCAGTGCCAGCTTCATCGCCGCCGCACCGAGCCCGCGACCTCGATCATCGGGCGACCCGATCCAGATGTCGAGCGCCCACGTCCCCGGTTGAACGTGCCCCCAATAGTGCGACTCCTCTTCGCCGGCGTCGGTGAGCTGCAGGAATCCGATCGGCCTGCCGTCCTCCTCAGCGATGAGCAACTCACGCCACGGCACGTCTCGGACGAGTTCGACCGGCCAGTCGTACCAGTCGGCGCCACGGCCACCCACGGCGGCCGCCACATCGGCGTCGTCATCCCACCGAACGAGCACGGCCACGTCGTCGATCGTCATCGATCGCAACTCCACCACCCACCGATGGTAGGCACGCATCGGCCGTGCCTCCATGGCCGACGGACCGCGGCCGTGGCCGAGCGGCGCCGGGAGCCGCCTCAGGGTGTCTGCCAGCTCAGAGGACCGCGCTCACGGCTGCTCCGACCGCCGCGGCAGCGATCGAAGTGACAGCGACGCCCTGAACGGCTGTGCGCCGGTCGGCACCGCGAACCAACAGGATCAGGCTCGCGATCCCGAGCGCAGCGAGCAACACGGCGAACCAGCCGAGATCGTCGGGTCGCCCGTCGGCCGGCTCGTTCGCGACACGTACCAGATTGCGGACGGCCTCGGCGCCGAACACGGCGGGAAGAGCCGCCCGCCCGAGCACGGCACGCCACCCCGACCGCTCCGACGCCCAGCCCCCAGCCAGGCCGAACACCGAACCCGCC
>CAXBAZ010000105.1:0-8815 GCA_963973395.1 uncultured Acidimicrobiaceae bacterium | reverse complement strand
CGGCGCCGCGACGATTGGTCGCAGTTCGCCTCTCCGCTCACGCCCCACAGGTTCCCTTCGGTCCCGGAACCGCGCGGGTTCCGGGACCGCTCGGGGGGAATCAGCCGACGGGCAGCGAGTCGTCGTCGTTCTCGACGACACCGAACTCGTCGACGATGACCGGAGGCCGCGGCCTCTTGGGAGGTCGGCCGCCGGGTCTCTTGTTGGCCACGATGCGACCGCCGGAGAGCAACTCGCCACCCCAGACACCCCACGGTTCCTCCCGTTCGATCGCCTCGTCGAGGCACGACTCGACCAACGCGCACTTGGCGCAGATCGCCTTCGCGCGCGCGATGTCGAGGACGTGATCGGAGAAGAACAGCGGAGTCAGGGTGCCGTTGCCGTCGGCGCACCGGGCAACGGGTCGGGTCGAGACCGAGGTCGGGTCGATGGCCTGGAGCTGGATCGTGTTCATGGTGTCGGCTTTCTGGTTGCTTGCTGATGGGTCTGGCTGATGGATGTTTGATGGGTCTGGCTGGTGGATTGCTGGCTGTTGGGTCCGGATGGCGGGTTGCTGGATGATGGGTTGCCCGGCTGGTGTGGATGTCGTCGGTGGTGCAGGCCTGGATCGATGGCCGAAAAACGCAAAAGGCCGCCGGGTTCGGAACCCGGCGGCCTCGGTGTGAGGTAGTTCGACGTGTCGTTACGTCGACCTCGTTCCGAGGTGCCGGGAGGGGCGATCGATGGTCTGCTCCGAAGCGACCTTCGTGCCCATGGCCTCGTTCGTGTACGCCGCGCACACGTCGGTGAAGAGACCGGTGGTACCGCCGAAGGCCGGAGCGACCGCGCCGAGACGCCAGTTGCCGCCCATGGTGGGGGCGACGGCATGGCACGCGACGACGTGGCGCGGGCGATCGATGGCCGGGTGGTTCGGCAGCAGAGTGACCATCGGATCGTCCTTTCTCGTCGTGGCGTTGGCCGGTTCGGTGTTCGTGCGGCGCACGCGAACGTGCGCAGCGGGGTCTAGTGGACCACGCTGCGCACGTTGCCGTCAAGGAGGTTTCTGCGGGGGACGTGCAGGCACCTCCGTACGTGATCCGGGCCGCCCCCGGATCTGGTCGGTCGGGCGTCCGCCACGCCCGACCGACGGCTACGCCACCAGGTGGGGTGGCACCGGCACCTCGTCGACGACGAGCACCGGCTTGGGGTGCTTCGGGGGGCGACCGCGGCCCCGCTTGACCGCCACGACCACCCCCTCGACCAGGAGCTGTCCGCCCCAGACCCCGTACGGCTCGACCCGGTCGAGTGCGCCGCTCAGACAGGCCTCCGCCAGTCCACACTTGCCACAGATCGCCTTGGCCCTGGCGATGTCGAACTCGTCGTCCGAGAAGAACAGGTGGACCAACGTGCCGTTGCCGTCGGCGCAGCGGGCGAAGCTCGAGCGGGCCGGTTCGTCCAGCACCGTCTCGATGTCGGTGTCGGATCGATCGGTGATGGTGCATTCGAGCAGCGTCATGGGTGCCTCCGGTGTTGCTGAGCGAGCCGTTGCCGCTCGGGACGAACACACAGAGGCGAGAACAGCGTTCTGTGATACACGAACCGCCGGATTTCTCGTGGCGGATGTCCGCACCGCCGTGGATGACGATCCGACGAGGGCGCAGCGCGCCGTCGGTCAGAGGTCGATCAGGATCTTGCCGATGTTCGCGTCGGCTTCCATGTGCCGATGTGCGTCGGCGATGTCGTCGAGCGCGAAGCGCGAGTCGATGACGGGACGCAACGTGCCATCGGCGAATCGGGGGATCATCTCGGCGATGAACCGCTGCGACAGCGCGGCCTTCTGTTCGATCGGTCGCGCCCGGAGGGTGGTGCCGATCCAGTGCACCCGCTTCACCAGCACCAGGCCCAGGTTGACGGCCGTCTTGCCGCCGCCCATCAATCCGACCTGGACGATCGTGCCCTGCGGCTTGATCACGCCGAGATTGCGGTCGACCTCGTCGCCACCGACGACGTCGAGGATCGTGTCGACCCCACCGGGGAGCTCCGACCGGAGTGCGGCCGACCAGTCGGCCGGCGAACGCTCGAGCACGAGATCGGCGCCGAGTTCGCGGCACGCCTCCATCTTGCGGGCCGAGCACGTGACCGCGATCCGGGCACCGATCGCCTTCGCGATCTGGATCGCGGCCGTACCGACACCGGATGCACCCGCGTGCACCAAAGCCCACCGGCCGCTCTCGAGACCGCCCTGCACCACGAGCGCATCCCACGCGGTCAGGAACACCTCGGGGATCGCTGCCGCGTCGGCCAACTCGATGCCGTCGGGAATCGGCAGTGCCTGGCGTTCGTGGGTCGTGACGAGTTCGGCGTAGCAGGCACCGGCCTCGACACCCATCACGCGGTCGCCGATCGACCACAGCGCGACACGTTCACCGATCGCCTCGACCGTGCCGGCGTACTCGAGGCCCGGGATCTCGTGGGATCGACGCCGCGGATCGGGGTAGCCGCCGGTGCGCTGGAGCGTGTCGGCCCGATTGACGGCGGTGTGTGCGACCCGGATCAGGATCTCGTCGGGCCCGGGGACCGGATCGGGTACCTCGGTCACGTGCAGGACCTCGGGTCCGCCGTACTCCTCGATCACGACTGCGCGCATGCTCCCAGTGTGCCGCCTCGTCGGCCGCACGGGCGAACCCGTGGCACGGCGAGGTCCGCGACCGCCGCGCGCAGGATCGCCGATGTCGGGGCGCTACTCGGTGGCGGTCTCGACCGCGACCGGGTCGTCGGGCTGCTCGGGTCGCTCGGGTTGTTCGGCCTGCATCACGGCGAGTCGGCGGGCGACCTCGTCGGGTTCGCAGAACACCAAGGTGCGGTACAGCCGCAGCTCGGACACGCTCTCGCGGATGTCGTCGAGTGCCCGATGGGCCCCCTGCTTCCAGCCGCGCTGCGTCAGCACGTCAGGGTGCCACCGCCTGACGAGCTCCTTCAGGCTCGACACGTCGACGGACCGGTAGTGCAGGTGTTCCTCGATCTCGGGCAGGTAGGCCGCGAGGAAGCGCCGATCGGTGCCGATCGAGTTGCCGCACAACGGCACCGTCCTGGCCACCGGGGCGTGTTCACGGATGAATGCGAGCGTGGCCTCCCCCGCCTCGTCGAGCGTGATCGTCGAGCTCTTGATCTTGTCGAGCAGGCCCGACGACGTGTGCATGGCGACGACGAACGGATCCATCTTCGCGAGCACCTCGTCGGGCTGGTGGACGACCAGGTCGGGGCCTTCGGCGACGATGTCGAGATCGTCGTCGGTCACCAGCGTCGCGATCTCGACGATCACGTCGGAGGTGTGATCGAGCCCGGTCATCTCCAGATCCATCCACACCAGCATCGCCACGACTCTAACGGAGCCCCGGCCGGAGGGGGTCGGACCGCCTCCGGCCGGCGTGGCACGATGACCGGATGGCCACGCCGACGTTCGCAGACCTGCTCGCGCTCGACGGCGTGCACGAGGAGTGCGAGTTGCGGGGAACGTTCGGCTTCATGGCGTACCACGGTGGCGGTCTCGAGGAGATGACCGACGTGGTCGCCCGGGCCGCTGCGGCGCGCAGTGGCGCCAGCTACTACGGGGTGTTGCACCCTCCCCACTGGGAGCTGCACCTGCCGTCGACCAGGGTGGCACCGGCCGACTCGCCACACCTCGCTGCGTTCATCGACCATGTCGACGTCGTGATCACCGTGCACGGGTTCGGACGCCCCGCGATGATGACGTCGCTGCTGTTGGGCGGGCAGAACCGTCGCCTCGCCACACACCTCGCGGATCACCTCCGGCGCGCGCTGCCGGCCTACGACGTGGTCGACGACCTCGACGCGATCCCCAAGGAGCTGCGCGGCGTCCACGACCGGAACCCGGTCAACCTGCCGAGTGGGCGAGGGGTGCAGGTCGAGCTGCCGCCCCGCGTTCGAGGTTCGAGCCCGCTCTGGTGGGACTGGGAGGGTGGCCTCACGCCGCACACCGAAGCGCTGATCGGCGGCTTGGCGACGGCTGCGTCGACCTTCGCCGAACTCAGTCCGTGACGCCGAGGTGGCGGAGCGCCACCTGCGCGTACATCTCGACCCCGGTCGTCATCGCGTCGTCGTCGAACGTGACGAGGTTCGAATGGTTCGCCGGGGCCGTGCGCGGGTCGCGGTCGGGCGGCGTGCCACCGAGGAACATCATCGCCCCCGGCACGGCGCCGAGCACGTAGGAGAAGTCTTCGGCCGCCATGACCGGATCACGGAGCGGGATCACCCGTTCGTGGCCGAGCGCCGCTCGCGCGGCGTCGAGCGCGAAGGTCGCGAACTCCTGCTGGTTCGAGGTCACCGGGTAGCCGTGGAGGATCTCGGGCTCGGCCGTGGCGCCGTGCGCCTCCGCGATCTTCTCGGCGACGCGCCGCAGGTTGTCGTGCACCTGCCTGCGGGTCTGTTCACTGAATGCCCGGATCGTGCCGTTGATCTCGGCCACGGCCGGAATGATGTTGTTCGTCGTGCCGGCGTGGATCTGGCCGACGGTGACGACCGCCGGGTCGAACGTGTCGATCCGCCGCGTGATCATCGTCTGGAGCGCGATCACGATCTCACACGCGATCGGGACCGGGTCGACCGCCTGGGACGGTGCGCTGGCATGGCCGCCCGACCCGTGCACACGGATCGTGAACTCGTCGGCCGATGCGAGGATCGGGCCGCCCTTGGAGGCCACGACACCGGTCGGGATCGTGGACGTGATGTGCAGGGCGAACGCCCCGGTGACCGGCGACTCGGTGCCGTCGGCGAGCGTGGGAACGTCGAGCAACCCCTCGTCGAGCATGAACCTGGCGCCGTGGTGACCCTCTTCTCCGGGCTGGAACATGAACAGCACCCGTCCGGGGATCTCGTCCTGGTGCGACGCGAGCAGCTTGGCAGCCGAGGCGAGCATGGCGGTGTGTGTGTCGTGACCGCAGGCGTGCATCCGACCCTCGTGACGCGAGCTGAAGTCCAGACCGGTGTCCTCGTGCAGCGGCAGCGCATCCATGTCGCCGCGCAGCAGCACCGTCGGGCCGGGACGTCCACCCGTCAGCAGTGCGGAGATGCCCGAGGTCGTCTCGTGCAGCGTCAGGTCGAGCGGGAGCCCGTCGAGGGATTCGAGCACCGCGTCGCGGGTGATCGGCAGCTCGTTGCCGATCTCCGGTCGCTCGTGCAGTGCTCGGCGCAGCGCGACCGTCTCGGGTTGCAGGTCGGCGGCCTGGTCGTGCAGCGTGTCCAACGTCATGGCCGAATGGTAAACGGCCGGAGGGGGTCAGACCCCCTCCGGCCGGCGTTTCACGTAACCTGAGTCCGTGCCCAGGGTGGAGTTCACGATCGAACCCTTCAACGAAGGTCGTCCGGGTCGGCACGTGACCGCGCCGGTCGACACGCTCCGAGCGATGGACCTCGACGTCGAGGTCGGCCCGTTCGGTTCGAGCTGCGCCGTACCCGACGACCGGGTGGGCGACGTGGTCGCAGCGGTCGTGCGGATCGCACTCGAACACGGCGCCACGCACGTCAACGTCGACGTGGCGGCGACGGGATGAGCGAGATGCACCCGGTCGTCCGGGCGCTCAAGCCCGTCATCGACGCGGTGGGTGCCACCATCGTGCCGGCCGACCGACTCGAACCAGCGGACGTGCCGTTGACGTGGGAGGGCGAACTGATCGGCGCCGTTCGGATGCCACCGTTGCACGGCGCGCTCGACCGGCTGATCGACACCGTCGAGGCCGAGCTCGGGGGCCCGCTCCCGGCGCTGTCCCGCGAGGACAAGCAGCGTGCCGTCCGGCTGCTCGACGAGCGCGGGGCGTTCATCCTCCGCCGCGCGGTCGAGGACGTCGCCGACGCGATGGGCGTGAGCCGCATCACCATCTACAACTATCTCAACGCGATCCATCGCTGAGCGGTCGGCATGGCGCGCGGGGATGCCTTCCAGGTCGTGGGGTTCGACGCCGACGACACGTTGTGGCGGAGCGAGGAGACGTTCCGCGACGCCGAAACGATGTTCGTCGAACTGGTCGCCCCACATGCGCCCGACGGCATCGACGTCACCGACGCGTTGCACGCCATCGAGCGCGACAACATCGCCGTGTCCGGCTACGGCGTCAAGGCGTTCGCCCTGTCGATGGTGCAGGCCGCGGTCACGGCCACGTCGGGTCGGGTGCCGTCGTCGGTCATCGGTCGACTCGTCGACCACGCGCACGACATGCTCATGCAGCCCGTCGAGCTGCTGGATGGTGTGCCGGAGACGCTCGCCGCGGTGGGACGCACCCACCGGTTGGTGCTCATCACCAAGGGCGACCTCGTCCATCAGACCCGGAAGATCACGACGTCGGGCATCGAACACCACTTCGAGCACCTGTCCGTGGTGTTGGAGAAGGATCCGACCACGTACCGCCGGGTGCTCGGAGAGTGGGGTGTCGACCCGGCGACGTTCCTGTTCGTCGGCAACTCGATCCGTTCCGACGTGCTGCCGCTGATGGAGATCGGCGCCCACGGCGTCCACGTCCCGTACCACGTGACGTGGGAGCACGAGGTCGTCCGGCACCACGACGGTGGCTTCGACGAACTGCCGTCGATCGGCGACCTCCCGGGCTGGCTCGCCGCGTGACGGTCGAGCGGAGTCACGTTCGAGTTCGCTCCGTGCTCGTGGCGTGTTGGTGGCGTGTTCGGGACGGTCGTCGCGGTGTCGTCGCGGTCGTCGCGGTCAGAGTTTGCGGAGCGAGACCTCGCTCACACGATGGTCGCGTTCCTTGCGGATGATCAGCGAGGCACGGCCCCGGGTCGGTGCGATGTTCTCACGCAGGTTCCGGCCGTTGATCGTCGCCCAGATCTGACGGGCGGTCATCTCGGCCTGCTCGTCGGTCAGATCGGCGAAGTTCCGGAAGTAGCTCCCCGAGTCGCGGAACACCGACTCGCGCAGCGCGAAGAACCGCTGCACGTACCAGTCCTCGATGTCGGCCACGTCGGCGTCGACGTAGATCGAGAAGTCGAAGTAGTCGCTCACGAACTCGGTGCCCTCCCGATCGACCTGCAGCACGTTGAGCCCTTCGACGATCACGATGTCGGGACGACGGACGACGACGGACTCGTCGGGCAGAATGTCGTACACGACGTGGTCGTAGACCGGTGCCGCGACCTCCGCCTCACCGCTCTTGACCGCCCGCAGAAAGGCCAGGAGCGACCGGGTGTCGTAGCTCTCGGGGAACCCCTTGCGGTCCATGAGATTGCGCTGGGCGAGCACCGAGTTCGGGTACAGGAACCCGTCGGTGGTGATCAGATCGACCTTCGGGTGGTTCGGCCACCGGCTCAGCAGCGCCTGCAGGATGCGGGCGAACGTGGACTTGCCGACGGCGACCGACCCGGCGACACCGATCACGTACGGCACCCTCGGCGCCATCGAGCCGAGGAACGTGGCCGAGACGCGCTGGAGGTCCTGCACGGCGCTCACGTACAGGTTGAGCAGGCGCGAGAGCGGCAGATAAATCGCCGCGACCTCGTCGAGGTCGATCCGCTCGTTGATTCCCTGGAGCGAATCGAGGTCGTGCTGGCGCAGCGTGAGGGGTGTCGCCGCACGCAACACGGCCCAGTCGTCGCGGCTGAACGTCAGGTACCGATCGGGCACCGCCACAACGTAGTGCCCGCATCCGATCGGGCCCCGTGTCAGCATGTGGCCATGGCCACGACGATCGACGTCCGCAAGCAGCGTGGCGCGTGGTACACCCCACACGTTCTGATCGACATCCTCGTCGACGGTGTGCTCGACGGGTTCGTCGTCGACACGACGTCACCGGTCCGGGTCGTCGACCCGGCATGCGGTGACGGCCGACTGCTGACGGCGGTGGGCGATCGCATCGCGGCCGCCGGCGGGCGGCCCGAACTCGTCGGTTGCGACATCGACCCGGTCGCCCTCGACTCGATCGTCGATCGGCGGATCGATCGCATCCACGCCGATGCGCTGACGCACGACTGGGGCAGGGTCGCGGCCGACATCGTGGTCGGCAACCCACCGTTCCTCTCCCAGATGGCCGCCGGCACGACGCGTGGTGGCTCCAGCCGGCACGGCGGCGGCCCGTACGCAGACGCAGCGGCCGAGTTCCTCGCGCTCGCGACCCGGCTGGCGCGACCCGATGGCGGCCGGGTGGGGTTGGTGTTGCCGCAGTCGGTGCTGGGCGCTCGCGACGCCGAGCCCGTGCGGCGCGCGGTCGGCGGGTCGGCCGACCTCGTGTGGTCGTGGTGGGCGCCGGCACAGCGTCACTTCGACGCCAGCGTGAACGTGTGCGTCGTCGGCTTGCAGCGACCCGCCACCGTCCCGACGCCGCCGTCGGTGTGGACCGCCGTCGTCACCGGACCACTCGGCGTCCCGACGCTCGACCTGGACATGATGGCGAGGTCCGGCACCGTCGGCGCCCGGGCCGACCTGAACGCCAACTTCCGGGACGAGTACTACGCGCTGGTGCCGGCGGTCAGCGACGACGCCGACGGTCCACCGCTCGTCACCAGCGGTCTGATCGATCCGGGACGCTGCCATTGGGGGAGCCGTCCCGTCCGGTTCGCCAAACGCGACTTCGACCATCCTCGCGTCGACCTCGACATGCTGACCGGACGGTTCCCCGCGTGGGCGACGCGCAAGCTCGTGCCGAAGGTGCTCGTCGCCAACCAGACGCGCATCGTCGAAGCCGTGGCCGATCCGGACGGCGCCTGGCTCCCGGGCGTGCCCGTGACGACGGTGACGCCGACCCACTCCGCCGACGTGTGGCAGCTGGCGGCCGTGCTCACGTCACCGGTCGCGTCGGTGGCGGCGTGGCAGCAC
>CAXBAZ010000104.1:0-8818 GCA_963973395.1 uncultured Acidimicrobiaceae bacterium | reverse complement strand
AACTCCCCCCGTGCGACGAGCGTGGCGCCGGCCCTGATCTGGCCGCCTCGACTCACACCCATCCGGCGGGCGGCGTACCCGCCCGACCCGAACTTCGTGAACGTCGTCACCACCGCGAGCGCGATCGCCGGGACGATCACACCGGGCAGATCGCCCGGATCGATCTGGAACGAGAAGAACACGAAGAACACCGCCGCGAACAGGTCGCGGAGCGGAGCGATCAGTTCGGACGCGCGCTGTTCGGCCCGCCCCGACAGTGCGAGCCCCACGAGGAAGGCCCCGATCGCGCCCGACACCTCGAGCTGCTGTGCCACGCCGGCGACGATCAGGATCACCCCGAACGTCCCGAGCAGGAACGACTCGTCGCTCCCGCCCGCGAGCGCATTGCTGATCCGGGGGCCGAACGTCAGGGCGACGACCAGGATGACGAACACGACGCCGAGCGCGATCAGCACGCTGCCGACCGTCGCCAGCACGGTGCCGCCGACGATCAACGCAGCGACGACCGGCAGGTACACCGCCATCGCCAGGTCTTCGATCACGAGCAGGTTGAGCACGGCGGGGGTCTCACGAAAGCCGAGCCGACCGAGATCGCGCAACACCTTGGAGACGACACCCGACGACGAGATCCAGGTGGCACCGCCCAGCAGCACCGCCGCGAGCGGATCCCATCCGAGCAGCAACCCCACCGCGACACCGGGCAGCCCGTTCAACAGCATGTCGACGATGCCGGACGACCAACCGGAGCGGAGACCCTCGCGGAGCTCGGCGTCGGAGTACTCGAGCCCCAGCGCGAAGAGCAGGAGCAGCACGCCGATCTCCGCCATGAGCGCCACGAACGACTCGCTGACGTCGAGTTGGACGAGGCCGCCCTCCCCGAAGGCCAGGCCGGCGATCAGGTACAACGGCACGGCCGTCATGCCGATCCGTCCGGCGAATCTGGCGAGCAGTGACAGCCCGAAGGCGATCGCGCCCACCTCGACGAACGCGAGTGCGACCTCGGTGCTCCCAGCGGCCAACAATCCCATCGGGGCCTAGCTGGTCATCAGGTCGCGGAGACGGGCGAGACCTTCGGTGGTGCCGACCGCGACCACGGTGTCGCCCGACGCGAACCGGTATTCGGGGGTGGGGGCCGGAACGGTGGTGTCGCCGCGCACGACCGCCACGATCGACGCACCCGTGCGGGTGCGGTACGTGCCGTCCCCGATCGTGTTGTCGACCGCCGACGACGTGCGCGGCAGCTGGATCCACTCGATCGCCAACCCGTCGATCTCGTGCTGCACGGCACCGACGGCCTCGACCACCTGGCTCGCGCCGAGCAACTCGCCCATGATGCGGGTGTCGGACGACGACAGACCGAGCATCGGTGAGCACGCATCGGGGTCGTCGGCGTCGTACACGACGATCTCGCGACGGCCCGAGCGGTGCACGATCACCCCGACCCGATCACCCGCTTCGGTGACGAAGTCGTGGCGGACACCGACGCCGGGAAGTTTGGTCTCATACACCTCGGCCATGGCCACAGTCTTTCATCGTTCGGCGCCGATCCCTCCCCCGGGCTGTCGACCGACGGCGAAGATGCGTAGATTCGGACCGGATGCCGCCCGCCGGCGGAAGGAGATGCAGGCCATGACGACCGACGCCACCACGAGCTCGACCACGACGGCGGAGCTCGACCGACGGGTCGCCGCCGCCCACGCACGGTACGCCGCGGTCCGTCCGCGGAGCGCCGAGCTCGACGCCCGGGCCCGGCGCGTGCTCCCCGGCGGCAACACCCGGTCGGTGCTCGACTTCGCGCCGTTCCCGTTCCGTGTCGCATCGGCGTCGGGCGCCGAGCTCGTCGACGTCGACGGCCACGCCTACCTCGACCTGTGCGGCAACTACACGGCCGGATTGCTCGGGCACTCCCCCACCACCGTGCGTGACGCCGTCGTGGCGACCCTCGACCGCGGGTGGGCGCTCGGCGCCGTGCACGAGGCGGAGACCGAGCTCGCCGAGCTGGTGTGCGAACGGTTCCCGAGCATCGAACAGGTGCGCTTCACGAACTCGGGCACCGAGGCCAACCTGATGGCGATCGGCACTGCACTGCACCACACCGGACGCCGTGCGGTCGGCGTCTTCGACCACGCCTACCACGGTGGTGTCCTCGCCTTCGGCACCGAGACGGCCGGACCCCACCATCCGCTCAACGTTCCGCACCGGTTCCGGATCGCGGCGTTCGACGACATCGACGGGCTCGACGACCTGTTCGCACACGACGACCTGGGCTGTGTGCTCGTCGAGGCCGTGCAGGGGTCGGGCGGCTGCCGCCCCGCGAGCGCAGGGTTCTTGCACGAGTTGCGCCGGCGCTGCGACGAACACGACGTCGTGCTCGTCTTCGACGAGGTCATGACCTCCCGGCTCGCGCCCGGCGGAGCCCAGGAACGGTTCTCGGTCCGCGCCGACCTGACCACCCTCGGCAAGTACCTCGGTGGTGGCTTCACGTTCGGCGCCTTCGGGGGCCGACGCGACATCATGGCCGCCTTCGATCCGAGCACCGGGGGAAGGCTGACGCAGGCCGGCACGTTCAACAACAACGTCGCCTCGATGTCGGCCGCCGTGGCGACGTTGCGTCACGAACTCACGACCGAGCGGATCGTCGACGTCAACGAGCGGGGCGACCGCTTGCGCTCCGATCTCGCCGCTGCGCTCGACACGCCCGACCTGTGGGTCACCGGACTCGGCTCGATGAACAGCTTCCACGCCGCCGACGACCGGCTGCTCGACCTGCTGTTCCACCACCTGCTGGCCGACGGCATCTACGTCGCTCGGCGAGGTTTCACGGCCTTGTCGACCGAGGTCACCGACGAACACTGTGATCGTGTGGTCGCCTCCGTGCGTCGATTCGTCCGGTCCTGACCGGGCGGCGACGACGACGGCCGACGGCGACGCGGCGACGGCGACCGGCCACGGGCGCCGTGACCGAAGGCCCTGGCGCCGCCGCGCCGGCACCGCGATGATGGCGGCATGGGGAGCGACACGTCCGATGTCGAGCTGACCGAGCGGGAGTGCTGGGAACGCCTGCGCAACGAGGCCTACGGCCGCCTGGCGGTCATCGGACCCGACGGCCCGGTGATGTATCCGATCAACTCGGTCGTCGACCACGGCACGATCGTGTTCCGAACCGCCGCCGGCGGCAAGCTCGAGGCGATCCGAGCCGATCCGCGGGTCGCGTTCGAGGTCGATGGCTGGGACGTCGCCCACGACCTCGCCTGGAGCGTGCTGGTCACCGGTCGGGCCCACGAAGTCGTGCGGCCGCTCGAGAGCGCCGCCGTCACCGAACTCGGTGTGACGCCCTGGCAGGCCGGGCCGAAGCCGACCTACATCCGGATCGACCCGGCGTCGATCACCGGACGTAGGTTCCAGCGGTCCGACCGCCCGACGTGACGGTTGGCACGACGCGGCGCCAGTACGGGTCCGACGAACGGCCTGCGGTGGGTCCATGGACCCTGGTGGGCGACCGGGGGTTGGAGTTGGCTGAGGGTATGAGCACACCGGGCACCGAATACCTGACCGAAGCCGAGTGCTGGTCGCGGCTGGAGGGACACGTCGTCGCCCGGCTCGCCGTCGACATCGGCGGCCGACCCGACATCTTCCCCATCAACTACGTCGTCGACGCCGGTTCGATCGTGTTCCGGAGCGGGGCCGGCACGAAGCTGGCCGGTGCCGTGCTGGGCCGCCACGTCGCGATCGAGATCGACGGGCTCGACGTCGACGGATCGGTGTGGAGCGTCGTCGTGAAGGGGATCGCACAGGAGATCACCGAGATGACCGAACGTTTCGAGATCGACGAACTCCCCCTGTACCCCTGGGTCACCTCGCACAAGCCGAATTTCGTGCGGATCCAACCGCATCTGACCACGGGACGTCGTTTCCGTGCCGCCGAGCGCGACCCGGCGCACGAGTTCGAGTTGAGCCTCGCCGCCGAACAGCGCGAGCAGCGTGAGCACGAACGTGACGAACGAGCTGCACACGCACATCATCCCGGCGCTCCCCGCCTCCGGCCGGGTTGAGCGACGATCGACCGGCCGCGCCCCGCTCGGCCACGGGTTCGCTAGGTTCGACGGGAATGCAGGCAACACACGAACCCACCGACGTCCTCGAACACATCGGCCCGGGCACCCAGATCGTGATGCCGCTCGCGAACGGCGAAGCGACCGCCGTCGTCGACGCGATCGAGGCCGCAGCCACCGACCTCGACGGCGTCCGGATCCACCAGATGCACGCGCTCCACGACCGCCCGTACCTGCGCGGCGAGTTCGACGACCGACTGCGCCACATCTCGTACTTCCTGTCGCACGTGACCCGTCCGCAGTTCGCCGCGGGCCACATCGGCCTGGTGCCCGCGCACTTCTCCGAGGTGTACCAGATCATGAAGTCGCGGATGGACGATCCGCTCGTCGTCGCCGCCGCCTCGCCGCCCGACCGGCACGGCTACTTCTCCCTCGGTGTCTCGGCCGACTACACGGCGAGCTTCATCGGGCGGGCACGCTTCTTCCTCGAGGTGACCGAGCACATGCCACGCACGTTCGGCCGCAACCAGCTCCACGTCAGCCAGGTCGTCGGGTGGTGTCGGTCCGACCGGCCGCTGATCGCCGTGCCGCCGGCGACCGTGACCGACCTCGACGAGACGATCGCCGGATTCGTCGCCGAACGCATCCCCGACGGCGCGACCATCCAGACCGGCATCGGCGCGATCCCGAATGCGATCATGTCGGCCCTGCGCGAGCACCGCGACCTCGGTGTCCACACCGAACTGCTGTCGGACGGCGTGGTCGACCTGATCGAACGGGGTGTGGTCAACGGCGTGCGCAAGGAGCTCAATCGCACCAAGACCGTCGGCACGTTCGCCCTGGGCACCGACCGGCTGCACGAGTTCCTCGCCGACAATCCCGCCGTCGAGCTGTGGCCGGTGCGCTACGTCAACAACCCGGCCTTCATCGGTCGCGAGCGCGACTTCGTGTCGATCAACGCCACGCTGTCGGTCGACTTCATCGGTCAGTGCGCGTCCGAGACGATCGGGGGGCAGTACTACTCGTCATCGGGCGGGCAGAACGACTTCGCCCGCGGGGCCATGAACTCCGAGGGCGGTCAGGGTTTCGTGGTGCTCCATTCCACGACGAGTTCGGGTCAGAGCCGGATCGTGTCGCAGCTCGCACCGGGCGACGTCGTGACCACGCCCAAGAACACCGTCGACAAGGTGGTCACCGAGTTCGGTGTCGCCGAGCTCCGGGGCCGCTCGATCCGTGAACGGACCGCGGCGCTGATCGCGATCGCCCACCCCGACCACCGCGGTGAGCTCACCGAACAAGCCGAACAGATGCGCTACATCTGACCGGCGCGTCACCGTAACGTTCGGTGTCGGACACCAGACGTTACGGACACGGTCAGTACGGGACGCTCCAGGTGAGGACGGCGCCTGAGCGGGTGCCGGCGTCGAGCGTGCACTGCCCGCCGATCGCCGCAGCCCGGGCCTGCATGTTGATCAGTCCGTTGCCGCCCGTCGATCGTCCGGTCGGCGCGGGTGGGCCGACGCCGTCGTCGATCACCCGCATCACGACCCGGTCGGCCTCGACCGCGATCGACACGTCGACCTTGGAGGCGCCGGCATGTCGGGCCACGTTGCCGAGCGCCTCACGCATCGACGCGATCATCTCGACGCACATCTCGTCACTGAGGACCGACTCGACCGGACCGTCGAGTCGCAGCGCCGGCGTGAACCCGAGCACCCGGTTCGCCTGCGCGACGACATCGGCGAGATCCTGGCCGAGGGCCCCCCGGTTGGCGCTGTTGCCGAGCGTGAACACGATCGTTCGCACCTCGGCGATCACACGATCGATCTCGTCGATCACCGAATCGAGACCGGCGCGGGTCGTGTCGTCGGCGCCGATGCCGATCGCCTGCACCGTCAGCCCGGTGCCGTAGAGGCGTTGCAGCACGACGTCGTGCAGATCGCGGCCGATCCGCTCACGCTCGTCGAGCAGCGCCAGCTGCTGGTTCGCGGCGGACAGGCGATGTTCGGCGATCCGACGCTCGGTGACGTCGCGCACCGTTGCCACCACGTACGTCTCCCCGTCGTCGTCGAACGGGCTGAGCGCGATCTCGACCGGGATCTCCACGCCGTCGAGTCGCTTCAACGACAGCTCGAGCCCGCCCCCCATCGGCCGTGACGTCGGTGCATCGAAGTAGGAGTCGCGCAGGTGGTCATGGTGGCCGCGGATGGCATCGGGCACGAGATCGTCGACGTTCAGCCCGGCCAACGATCCGTCGCTCCCCGTGAGCGCTCGCGCCGCCGCATTGTCGTACACGATCGTGCCGTCGGACGACACCACGAGCACCCCGTCGGGTGAGAACTCGACCGCATGGGCGGCCCAGCGGCTGACGGCGATCTGCTGCTCCGGCGACACGTCGAGCACCGTACCGCACGATCCCCGCACCACGAACCGGGTCGAAGGTCCCTTGCATCGTCGAGTCGGAGGTGATCGACTCGTCGCATGCCCTCCCCGATCACCGTGTTCCTGATGGACGACCACGAGGTCGTTCGTCAGGGCGTCCGCGCCCTCCTCGAATCGACCGGCGAGATCGATGTCGTCGGCGAGGCGTCGAACGCCGCCGAGGCGCTGGCCCGTATCCCGGCGGTGTTGCCCGATGTGGCGGTCCTCGATGTGAGGGTCCCCGACGGGAACGGGATCGAGGTCTGCCGCGACGTGCGCAGCGAGTACGGAACGCAGTGTCTCATCCTGACGTCGTACAGCGACGACGAGGCGCTGTTCGAGGCGATCATGGCCGGCGCGTCCGGGTACGTGCTCAAGCAGGTGCGCGGCACCGAGCTGATCTCGGCCGTCAAACGGGTCGCGGCCGGCGAGTCGCTGCTCGACCCGGCGATCACCGGCCGCGTCCTGCAGCGGCTCCGTGAGCCGGCCCCCGTCGACGACCGGCTGCAGTCGCTCACCCCGCAGGAACGACGCATCCTGCACTTCATCGCCGACGGCATGACGAACCGTCAGATCGCGGGCGAGATGTTCCTCGCCGAGAAGACGATCAAGAACTACGTGTCGAACCTGCTCGCCAAGCTGGGCATGCAGCGGCGCACCGAGGCAGCGGTGTTCGCGACGAAACTCGAACTCTCCGGCCAGACCATCGATCCCGACGACTGACGGGCTCGACCGCGATCACCGTCCGGTTCGGCACGGTCGCTCGGCGACCGGTCCGCTGCGCCCGTTTCGTCGGGGCTCGATGTCCCTGGACGCCGCCCACGTCGCACTCGTCACGCGCTCGGCCATGGTCCGGGTGAACGGCGGACGGCTCAGCATCGTCGTCGCCTCGGCGAACGACACCGCCGGGCTCCACAGGAATCCCTGCCCGATGTCGCAACCGGCGGCGGCCAGATGGTCGAGCTGGTCCACCGTCTCGACACCCTCCGCGACGGTGCGCAGACCGAGGTCGTGCGCGAGGTCGACCACCATCTGCACGATCACGGCGCTCGCCGCCTCGGTCCCGAGGCCGGCGACGAAGCTCCGGTCGATCTTCAGGTAGTCGAGCGGGAACCGGCTGAGCCGGCCGAGGGACGAATAGCCCGTCCCGAAGTCGTCGATCGCGATCGACACACCGATCGCATCGAGCCGACTCAGGGCTCGCGAGGCGACATCGGCATCGATGAGCGCCGACTCGGTGACCTCGAGACAGAGATGGCGTGCGGGCACGCCACAATCGACCAACAGTTGCGCGACCACATCGGGGAAGTCGTGATCGAGCAGCTGACGGGTCGACACGTTGACGGCCACGGCCAGGTCCGAGCCGAGTCCGGCGTCGAGCCAGGACCGCATCGCCCGGCACGACTGCTCGAGCACCGACGCCCCGAGTCGGTGGATCAATCCGCTCTCCTCGGCGATCGGGATGAACTCGGACGGGGGGATTCGGCCACGGTCGGGATGCTCCCAGCGGACGAGCGCCTCGAACGAGACCACGCGACCATCGCGCAGAGACACCTCCGGCTGGAAGTGGACCGTCAGCTGATCGTCGTCGAGTGCACGCTCGAGCTCGTCGATCATCTCACGGCGCCGACGCTTGTGCTGTCCGACGGCGTCGTCGAAGACCTCGATCCGGTTCTTGCCGCCGTCCTTCGCGGCGTACATCGCCACGTCGGAACGCCGCAGCAGTTCCTCGGCCTGGACACCTGGGCTCGACAGGGCGATGCCGGCACACATTCCGACCCGAGCGTCGATCGGAGCTGGTCGCCCACCGCCGCCAGCAGGGCATCGCCGGCGGCGTGCCCGACACGATCGTTGACCGCCTTGAAGTCGTCGAGGTCGACGAACACGACCGCGATCCGACGTCCCGTCGCAGCGGCATCGAGCAGGGCCCGCTCGAGGAACTCGACGAAGCGCTGCCGATTGAACAGCCCCGTCAGCGAGTCGTGGCCGGCCTGGAAGTCGAGGTGCTCCTCGAGCTTGCGCCGCTGGGTGATGTCGAACGAGATGCCGACCGTGCCGTGGAACCCGACCTCGTCGTCGTCGATCCGCTCGAGGATCAGTTGCACGGGCACCGTGGTCCCGTCCTTGCGGCGGAGCTCGACGTCGCCCTCCCATCGACCGCTCGTCTCGGCGGCGATGCGGATCGCCTCGACGTCGTCCGGTTCGATCGGGAGGAGGTTGGACTCGCTGATCGAACGACCGATGATCTCCGCCGGGCTGAGGCCGAGCACCACCTCCGAGCGGGAACTGCAGTAGACGATGGTGCCGACGTCGTCGACGACCGTGACGACCGTCGGGAGCAGATC
>CAXBAZ010000103.1:0-8864 GCA_963973395.1 uncultured Acidimicrobiaceae bacterium | reverse complement strand
GTGAGGGTGGTCGTACCGTGGGTGCCGGCCGCGTCACCAAGATCCTCAAGTGACCGGCTGAGCACCCGGTCAGGTCACCGTCGGAGTGTCGCCCGAGCCGCGTGGCTCGGGCGCACGCCGTCTCGGCGACCATGAAGACCGAGGCCCCCAGTCGGGGGTTTCGGAACGAATCCGGAGTCGGCGCCCTGCCGGCTCCAGCGAGCGAAGCGAGCGAATCAGATGGCCAAGTCCGACAAGCGGGTGAAGATCACCCTCGAGTGCACCGAGTGCAAGCGGCGCAACTACATCACGATGAAGTCGAAGATCAACGATCGTGAGCGCCTCGAGATGAACAAGTACTGCAGCAACGACCGCAAGCACACGATGCACAAGGAGACTCGCTGACTCGTCGGGGTGCCCGACGAGGGACCGCTGGTACGCTGGTGATCCCACCCGAGGGCAGTAGCTCAGTTGGTAGAGCATCGGTCTCCAAAACCGACGGTCGGGGGTTCGAGTCCCTCCTGCCCTGCCCAGACGAGAACGCGTAGAAAGAACCCATGTCACTCGATGACCTGAACCGTGAACAGAAGCGTGCTCTGAGGCGCCAAGGCGCCTTGGACGAGCGTGGCGCGCCCACCAAGGCGCCCCGTGCCCAGGCGACGCGTGAACGGGTCGGTCCGGCGCAGTACCTCCGTGAGGTGCGCGACGAGATGCGCAAGGTGGCTTGGCCGAGCCGCCCCGAGGTGGTTCGCTACTCGATCATCGTCACCGCCACCGTGGTGGTGTACACCGCTTTCGTCGGCGGTATCGATTTCGGCCTCCGGTACGTCGCAGAATGGTTCTACGCATGAGTGACAACGACACCGACCTGGTGACCGACGACGTCGACGAGGCGCCCACCGACTCGGGAGCAGATGCGACCGACGAGGCAGCGACCGACGAGACCGCGACCGATGACACCGGCTCGCCGGCGCCGCTCCTGCCGGTCGGCGACGCCGACCTCACCGAGGGTGCCGAGCCGTCCGAGGCCGACGTGCCCGTGTTGGGCAACGCCGGCGCGGTCGAGGCGGGCAGCCTGTTGCCCGTCGGCGATCTGGCCGACGACGGTTCCGACGCCGCCGACGACGAACCGGTCGAGGAACCGGCCGACGACACCGAGGTGATCAGCGAGGCCGATGCCGTCGCCGAGTCACCCGAAGCCGACGACGACGAGGACGACCCGTGGACCCGCCCGGGTTCGTGGTACGTGGTCCACACACAGTCGGGCTACGAGAAGAAGGTCACGGCGAACCTGAACGCCCGCATCCAGTCGATGAACATGGAAGACATGATCTACGAGGTCGTGATCCCCATGGAAGAGGTCGTCGAGTTCAAGAACGGCAAGAAGCAGACCGTCCAGCGCAAGGTGTTCCCCGGGTACCTCCTCGTTCGCTGCCGCATGACCGACGAGTCGTGGTACTGCATCCGCAACACGCCGGGCGTCACCGGTTTCGTGGGCCAGAGCGATCGCGGCCAGAAGCCGACGCCGTTGCGCCGCAAGGAGGTCCGCACGTTCCTGTCGACGAAGTCCGCCGGAGGCGACGCCGAGACCGCCCGCCCCAAGCCCAAGCTCGACTACGAAGAGGGCGAGAGCGTGCGTGTCAAGGAAGGCCCGTTCGCGGACTTCCTGGGCACCGTCGCCGAGATCAACGCCGATCACATGAAGCTGAAGGTGCTCGTCAACATCTTCGGCCGCGAGACGCTGGTCGAGATGGACTTCAGCCAGGTCAGCAAGCTCTGAGACCCGCCGGGTCGAACGATTTCACCGAGATAGAGAGACACCAAGATGGCAAAGAAGAAAGTCGCTGCGATCGTCAAGATCCAGATCGAGGCCGGCAAGGCGAGCCCTGCTCCGCCCGTCGGTACCGCGCTCGGGCCGCACGGCATCGCGATCATGGACTTCGTCAAGGCCTACAACGCCAAGACCGAGGCCCAGGTCGGCACCGTCGTGCCGACCGAGATCACGATCTACGAAGACCGTACGTTCGACTTCGTCCTGAAGACGCCGCCGGCCCCCGTGCTGATCCGCAAGGCGCTGGGCCTCGACAAGGCCGCCGACAACCCGGGCTCCGAGACGGTCGGCACGATCAGCGAGGCGCAGATCGAAGAGATCGCCAAGATCAAGATGCCCGACCTGAACGCGAACGACATCGAGGCTGCCAAGCAGCAGATCCGCGGCACCGCGCGTTCCATGGGGATCGCCGTCGGCTGAATCCATGGTCGGATCCGATCTCCGCTTCGCTGTGATCGGGTCCTCCTGACCGCAGCGCCGGCCTGGCGGCCGTGTCGCTGCGTTCGTGACCGCACAATGCGGTGACGGGCACTACAACCACACAACAGCTCGGCCCCGGAGGACCTCGCCGGGGGAGCTCAACCACGAGGGAGACAGTCATGTCCGGTAAGAAGTACGCAGACGCGTTGAAGAAGTTCGATCGAGAGCAGTTCTACGGTCCGTCCGATGCCGTCCGCATCGCCAAGGACACCGCGAGCGCCAAGTTCGAGGAGAACCTCGACGTCGTGTTCCGCCTCGGTGTCGACCCCCGCAAGGCCGACCAGATGGTGCGCGGCACCGTCGCCCTGCCGTCGGGCACCGGCAAGGACGTCCGCGTCGCCGTGTTCGCACAGGGTGAAGCCGCCGATGCCGCCCGCGAGGCGGGCGCCGACCTCGTCGGTGCCGACGATCTCGCCGCCACGATCGAGGGTGGCGAGATGGACTTCGACATCGCCATCGCGACGCCCGACATGATGCCGACCGTCGGCCGCCTCGGCCGCGTGCTCGGCCCGCGTGGTCTGATGCCGAACCCCAAGACGGGCACCGTCACGACCGACGTCGGCAAGGCCGTCGAGGAATTCAAGGGCGGCAAGGTCGAGTACCGCACCGACCGCTACGGCAACGTCCACGTGCGTCTCGGCCGGGCCGGGTTCGACCAGGACCAGCTCGACGCCAACTTCCGCGCCGTGCTCGACGAGATCCAGCGCGCGAAGCCTGCGTCGGCGAAGGGCCGCTACATCAAGAAGATCACGGTCTCGGCGACGATGGGCCCCGGCGTGCGCATCGACATCAACCGCCTGAAGCCCGAACAGGACTGACACGCGAACGGAGCGAACCTGGTTCGCTCCGTTCGGATGCGCCGGGGTTCGTGACGTCCGCTCTCACCTCAGCGCGGCGATGTCGTCGAGTGCGGCGAGCCCGGCCTCGTAGCCCCGCTGGACGATGTCGCCCGCACGCTTCGTCTCGGTGAGCCCGTAGCCGCGCACGTCGGGGGTGATCACGATGTCGGCGTCATCGGTGGAGTCGTGGCGGCCCAGTTCGGTCAGTCGCATCATGAGCTTCGACAGCGAAGCACCGCCCACGGCGGTCCGTCGACGTCGGAGTCGGTCCCAGCCGTTGACGATGCCCGAGCCGTCGAGACCGCCGACGTCGAGATCGGTCGGATCCCCGACCTCGACGGCGATCAGGCGTGCGTTCGGTTGGCGCGTGCGGGCGATCTCGGACGGCATGTTGGCGACGAGTCCGCCGTCGACGAGCAGCATGCCGTCGACGGCGAGCGGCGGGAACAGTCCGGGTACCGAGCCGCTCGCCCGCAGCGCTTGCCACAGCGGACCCCGGTCGTGCACGAACGCCCGAGCCGACACGAGGTCGCACGAGATCGCGGCGAATGCGATCGGGAGCTCCTCGATGCGCAGGCCGCCCCCGAGCTCCTGCAGGCCGGTCGTCATCGTGCGGCCCGACAGCAGAGCGACGCTCGGCGGAGTGAGATCGCGCCGCCACCGTGCGGCGTGGAACCAGTCGAGCATCTGGCGTTGCGCATCGAGCGGATCGCCGAGGCGCGCGAGCAGCCCGCCGACGACTGCTCCGGCGCTGGTGCCGACGATCCCGTCGATCGGCACGCCGCCCTCGGCGAGCGCCCGCGCGACGCCGAAGTGAGCGAACCCGCGGGCGCCTCCGCCGCCGAGCACCAAGACGTTCGACATGCCCGTCATCGCCCGCGCCAGACGGGAGAGATCGTCCGGGTCGCCCGCCGACACGTTGACGTGCGACTCGATCGTCCGGCCACTCAGCCACGCGGTGGTCGGTGGACGACCCGATGAACGCATGACCAGATGGGTGGGGACCTCGGCGAGCCGGGCTGCGCAGGCCGGGTCGAGCTCGATCGGTCCGGGCGCCGAGCCCGCGCGGTCGTTCGCCACGATGTTGATCCGGTCGGCGTGCCGGAGACACAACCGGGTCCACGGCGTGGGCTCCCGGTCGGCCACGAGGAGCGAGATCTGCACACGATTCTCGATGTCGAGCAACCACGCGGCCGGATTGGCGACGCCGGCCACGTCGTCGGCGCCGAGGACGACGGTGTCGTAGGCGCGCAGGTGTTCGGCGAGTTCGTGGGCGAACACGGTCAGGTCGTCGCCGTCGACGGGCAGGAGCACGATCGTGGCGGGGAGCGACGGGCGCACCGGCTGCGTCATGGCCGTCCGCAGCCGATCGACGACCACGGAGGCGAACGGCCGCAGCATGCCCGGGTGGTGTTGTACGAGCCGGCTGAACGCCTCGGCCGGGAGCCGGTAGAGGTCGGTGTCGCGCATCGCTCGCACCGTGGCCGCACGATGCTGGTCGGTGATCACGGCCATCTCGCCGACCACCTCGTTCTTGCCGATCTCACCGACGAACACCTCGCGTCCATCGGGCCCGGTGACGGTGGCGCGCAACCGACCGTGCCGGACGATGTACAGCTCGGCGGCCGACTCGCCCTCCTCCATCAGCGTCTGACCGGTCGTCAACCGCACGCCGTCGAAGGCCGAGCGCAGCGCCTCGAGTGCGTCGTCGGTGACCGACGCGAACAGGCCGGACTCGTGGATCGCCCTGCCCACGTCGATCGCATCGACATCGAACCGTACGAACGGTTCAGAGTTCGCCATGGTGCCGTATCAGATCGGTGAGGCGGTCGGCTCCGACGTGGACGCGGAACTGCTCGGGGGTGTAGCCGGTGACCACTGCGGCGGTACCGGCGCGGGCCGTGGCCGAACGTGGGAGGCCGAACAGCGGTCCCATCTCGCCGAAGTGTTCGTGAGCGCCGAGCGTGGCGAGCAGTTCGGTGGCACGATCGGGCCGATCGCGTTCGATCCGGATCTCGCCGGACTCGATCAGATAGATCAGCTGACCGCGTGACCCCTGCTCGAACAGCACCTCGCCGGGGCCGAGCTCGGTCGACACCGGCTCGGAGGCATCCACGTGGAACCGGGGCACCATCTCGATGATCCGGTCGGCGAGCGGGAGGAGTCGGTCGTCGTGGGTGGCGACGACCACCACACGACCGGGCGCCGCCAGCTCTCGGAGCAGCCGGAGCACCCCTTCCACCTGGACGTAGTCGAGACTGGCGGTGGGCTCGTCGGCGATGATCAGGGCGGGATCGTGGGCGAGGGCGCGAGCCAGCGACACACGTTGCTGCTGACCGCCGGACAGCTGTGAGGGGCGGTGACCCTGCCGGTCGGCCAGACCCACGTGGTCCAGGAGCTCGGCCGCCCGGGCGGTGGCTCGGGCCGCTGTCCAGCCGGCGGCCCGGAGTGGGGCGGTCACATTGCCGAGCGCCGTCAGGCTCGGGACGAGGTTGAACGACTGGAACACGATCCCGACGTCGTGCTGGCGGTACGCGGTGAGCGGTGCACCGGCGAGCGCGGCCACGTCGGTGTCGCCCCACCTGATCGAACCACTGGTCGGCGTGAGGATGCCGCCGAGGCACGACAGGAGTGTCGTCTTGCCGCAGCCGCTCGGGCCGAGCAGGACGGCGAGCTCGCCGTCGCCGACGCGGGTGGAGAACCGGTCGAGGGGGGTGACCGTGTACTCCCCGGCGTCGTACTCCACGGTCAGGTCGTCGATGATCAGATCGGGCATCCGGTCACCTCACCCGAACGCCTGGCTGGGGTCGACACGTATCGCCCGTCGGACACCCACGATGCTCGACAGCACCGCGATCACCACGGCGACCGGGATCACCGGCCACGCGACGCTCAGCGGCAACGAGAGCAGACCGGGGTACACGGGCTTCATGAGGTGTGCGAGTCCGATCGAGAGCACGCCGGCGATGGCGCCGACCAAGGCGGCCTGCAGACCGAGGCCGAGCACGAGGTCGAGGTTCGACGCTCAGCACGGCGCCGACGATCACCACCGCGAGGGCCCACAGCGTGACCGTGAACGAGTCGATCGATCGTTTGGCGGCCGCCGTCCGGTTGAGCACGTCGTCGAAACCGTCGGACCGGGACTGCACCTCGACGCCTGCCGGCAGCCGGCCGATCTCGCCGTCGCCGTCGATGGCGACCGCGGTCACGACGTCGTTGCCGCCGGCGAACAGGTCGAGCGCCTGTTGCCGCTGGATGAACACACCTGCGTTGGCGATGTCCCACGTCGCATGCTCGGTCTGTCCGACGACGCTGAATTCCTGACCGGCGAGGACGAACTCGTCACCGGTCGCCAGGCCGAGGATCTCCTCGTCCACGACCGCTTCGCCGGCTCGTTCGACGCGGCGACCGTCGACGAGCCGGAAGCCGGGCTCCTCACCCGTCGAGCCGACCACGATCACGCCCTGGGGTGAACCGTCCGTCAGGATCGCCGTCGGGATCAGGAACAGCGAACGGGCGACGACGTCGTCGTTGCGTCCGATCTCGTCGGCCAGCGACGCAGGCAGAGGGGTGGTCGCGGTCATCGGTCCGGAGCTGCCGGTGGCCACGATGTACCGGTCGGCCTCGAACACGTCGAGCAGCCGCTCGCTGCGCAACCTGAAGCCCTCGGAGAAGGCGGCGAGCAGCAGCGTGACCGCCATCACGAGCGCCATCCCCAACCCGATCACCATGAAGCGTGTCAGGCGGGTCCGGAAATCCGGCCATGCCACCATCCACACGAAACCCCAGTTCGGCACAACACCCCCTTCCGCTGCAGGTCGCACTGTAGTCAGCGGGGTGTCGTCGCCCGCCGCTCGGGGCGGCGTGTCGTGCGTGCGGCTCGGCGAATCGGCGACGGGATGTCGAGGGAACCACCGCACGGGTCGGTATCGTTCGTGGCTGACACATATCCGGTTGCTCGCCGAAGACCGCTGGCCCCGCACCCGATCGTCGATCGGGGAACGGAGAATGGGTTCGTCCCACCAGCCGAGGTGCACGCTCCTACGGGAAACGTTCGTTCGTCCTGAACGGTCGCTCCTCGTGGCGTCGCCCATCCCGATCCGTTCGGGAGCGAGCCACGAGTTGAAGCGAAAGGAGGTGCACACACATGAGTGAAACAGACACCCCGTCGACGCGCGAGCCGCGCGCCGACAAGGTTGCCATCGTCGAGGAGATCACCACCAAGTTGAACGACTCGGTGGCGGTGTTCGTGACGGAGTACCGCGGCATGTCCGTGCCGGCAATGGCGGAGGTCCGCAGCGCGCTCCGACCCGCCGACGCCCACCACGTGATCTACAAGAACACGTTGGCGCGACGCGCGGTGAAGAACGTCGGCATCGAGGGCCTGGACGAACATCTGCTCGGGCCGACGGCCCTGACGTTCGTCTACGGCGACGTCGCCGGCGCCGCGAAGGCGCTGCGCGACACGGCCAGGACCCAGCCCGCCCTGATCATCAAGGGCGGCGTGCTCGGCTCGGCCGCGCTGTCGTCCGACGACGTCAAGGCATTGGCCGATCTGCCGTCGCGTGACGAGTTGCTGGCGAAGTTCGCCGGTGCTCTGCAGGCGCCGCTGGTCAAGACCGCCGGCCTGTTGCAGGCCCTGCCTCGCAACTTCGCCTACGGCCTCAGCGCTCTCATCGAGAAGCAGGCCGCATGACGGTCCGCTGCTGATCCGACACCCACCATCGACAACCGATTTCCGCACCGACCGGTGCACCCACTTTCAACAAGGAGACCAACACCATGGCAACCAAGGACGAGATTCTCGACGCCATTTCCAACATGACCGTCATCGAGCTCAAGGAGCTCCTCGACGCCTTCGAAGAGAAGTTCGAAGTGACCGCTGCCGCTCCCGCTGCAGTCGCCGCCGCCGCCCCTGCGGGTGGCGGTGAAGCAGCAGCCGCCGAGGAGCAGGACGAGTTCGATGTCGTCCTCACCGAGGCCGGCGGCCAGAAGATCCAGGTGATCAAGGCCGTTCGCGAGCTGACCAGCCTGGGCCTCAAGGAGGCCAAGGACCTCGTCGACGGCGCACCGAAGCCGATCCTCGAGAAGGCCGACAAGGCAGCCGCCGAGGCTGCCAAGGCCAAGCTCGAAGAGGCCGGCGCCACCGTCGAGCTCAAGTGAGCCCCGGCGCCGTGAGGCGCTGACCGAACAGATGACGAGCAACGACCCCGGGGACCAGGGCCCTGGGGTCGTTGCGCGTCGCGACCGCGCGTCGGATCCGCGACATCGGGTCTGCGCTCGCCGACGGCTTCGGTGACGCGACGAAACCCCCGGGCGTGCACCCGGGGGTTTCGTCCAGCCGAGCCGCAGGCGGGTGCGGTCGACGAGCCGGCTCGCTCAGCTGCTGTAGCCGCTGCCGGGAGAGCCCGGGCTGGCGGGGCTGGCGGGGCTGGCCGGGCTGTCGGCGCTCTGGGCGCTGGCCGGGCTGTTCGGGCTGTCGGGTGCCGGAGCCGGGGCAGGCGCCGGAGCGGGTGCCTGGGTCACCGGCGTGTCCGGGCTGGCCGGGCTCTGGGCGCTGGCGGGGCTGGCCGGGCTGTTCGGGCTGTCGACCGAGGCCGGGCTCTGGGCACTGACGGGGCTGGCGGGCGATGCCGGGCTGGCGGGCGATGCCGGGCTCTGGGCACTGACCGGGCTGGCGGGCGATGCCGGGCTGGCGGGCGACGCCGGGCTCTGGGCACTGACCGGGCTGGCGG
>CAXBAZ010000102.1:0-8946 GCA_963973395.1 uncultured Acidimicrobiaceae bacterium | reverse complement strand
CCCGTCAGCTCCAGGATCAACCACGAGGAGGCGACCACCTGGACGAGATGACCGAGGCTGAAGACGACCAGCGCGATCCACAGCCGCCTGAACACGGCGATCCTCAGCGGCGCCATCGCCGACATGTCGTTCGTCATGGCGTCGTGCGCGATCGTGGAACTTGCGTCACGACGTCAGAGCATGGCAGGTCGACGAACCGTGTCGGCCCCCGTGCCCGCACACCGACGTCGCGATCGTCGACCGGAATCAGGTGGTGCGGGGTCGCCAGCAGGTCGCGAGCACGACAGCCGCGCCTCCCAACCCACCGCCGACCGTGATCGCGAAACCTGGCCACCCGGACACGTCGTCGCGGATGCCGACGACGTCGTCGACCGACCACGTGCCCGGCCCCGCCGTGCCGAGCAGCATGCCGCAGAAGCCGAGCGTCATCACGTACTCCCAACCCTCCCCCGGACGGAAGATGAAGAATCCGTTGCCCCGGTGGTTGATCGCCCACGCGACCAGCATCGTGCCGATCACACTCGCCCCACCGAGTGGCGTCAGAAAACCGACCACGAGCAGGAGCCCACCGACGATCTCCGTGACACTGGCCATCCAGGCCTGCACCGCCGGTGGCCGCATGCCCATGGAACCGAACCATCGTGCGGTCCCCTCGATCCTGCCGCCGCCCCAGATGTGGTTGCAGCCGTGTGCGATCATGACGGCGCCGATCGCGCAGCGGAACATCAGGAGCGCGAGGTCGATCGCAGCGCCGTCGTTCACGACAGTGGGTTCCGGATCTGCATCGAGCGCATCATACATATCAATGTTAGTGCTGATATGTATGATGCGAGCCAGGGGCGGACGAATCCGACCGACATGGCCTGGTTCCGCACTCCCACGCTCAAACCCGAGGAGAGTCATGGAAACCATCGATGTCAGCAGCCGTGACGGCGTCGCCGTCGTGCGACTGAACCGACCGCCGGTCAACGCCGTGAGCAAGCAGATGATGCGGGAACTCCGCGCCGCGTTCGACGACATTTCTCAAGACCGAGAGGTGGGCGCGGCGGTGCTCACCGCCGCCGGCGAGCGAGCCTTCTGTGGCGGGATCGACTTGAAGGAGACCGCGTCCACCGAGCCCGAAGAGCACGTCGACATGCATGCGCTGCTCGACCCGTTCTGGGAATGGCGGCAGACGCAACACGCGATCCGCAACTGCCTCGTGCCGGTGATCGGAGCGGTCGAGCACACGGCGATCGGCGCCGGCTTCGGACTCATCGGGGTCTGCGACCTCGTCATCGCCGGGGAACGCGCGACGTTCGGCCTCACCGAGATCAAGGTCGGGCTCCTGGGCGGCGGCAGCAAGGCCCTCCGCCTGCTCGGACCGTCGAAGGCCAGGAGGATGATGTTCCTGGGCGAGATGGTCGATGCGGCCGAGATGCACCGCCTCGGCGCCATCGAGGAAGTCGTGTCGGCGGGAGCAGCCGAGGAACGTGCGCTCGAGCTCGGCGCGCAGATGGCCGAGAAGAGTCCGATCGCTCTGCGGCTCGCGAAGGAGTCGCTGCTTCGCATCGAAGGCGACGAGATGATGGATCGGTACCGCACCGAGAACGACTACACCAATCGCCTCCGCACCTACCACGACTCACAGGAAGCCATGGATGCCTTTCTGGAGAAGCGCCCGCCCGAATGGACCTGGACCTGACCGGGCGGCGAGGCGCGCGGCTCGACGCCTCCCAGGACCCCGATCGACTTGGCGTCCTAACATCTATGAGATTACAATCTTCATGATGGCAATCCATGTGTCGACGAGTGACACCCACATCTGTGAAGTCGTCGTCGACGCGCCGCCGGTGAACGCGCTGTCGGTGGCGGGATGGTTCGAGCTCGCCGAGAAGATCCATGCGGCCGGCAAGAACCGCGACAACCGAGTCGTGATCCTGCGGGCGGAGGGCCGCGGCTTCAACGCCGGGGTCGACATCAAGGAGATCCAGGCCGACGCCGGGTTCGACGCGCTGGTCGGTGCGAACCGGGGGTGCTTCGAAGCCTTCCGGGCGGTGTACGAATGCGAGGTTCCCGTCATCGCGGCCGTGCAAGGATTCTGCCTCGGAGGTGGCGTGGGTCTGGTCGGGAACGCCGACATCGTGATCGCCGCTGACGACGCCACGTTCGGATTGCCCGAGGTCGACCGTGGTGCCCTCGGAGCGGCGACCCACCTGGCCAGGCTGGTGCCCCAGCACCGGATGCGGGCGATGGTGTACACCGCCGCGACCATCACCGCGCACGAACTCCACGAGTTCGGTTCGGTGCTGCGCGTGGTTCCCGCCGAGCAGCTGCAGGCAGCCGCGCTCGAGGTCGCCGGCCAGATCGCGGCGAAGTCCCCGACCGTCATACGCGCTGCCAAGCAGTCGCTGAACGGGATCGATCTGTGGGACGTCAACCGGAGCTACCGGTACGAGCAAGGGTTCACCTTCGAACTCAACCTGTCGGGAGTAGCAGACGAGCATCGCGACGCCTTCGTCGCCCAGCGGGAAACGGACGTGTCCCGATGACCACCGACAAGCGCGCGGACCTCGACGATGTCGTCGCCGAACTCAGGTCCGGAATGACGATCGCGATCGGCGGTTGGGCGTCGCGCCGCAAACCGATGGCGGTGGTGAGAGCGATCCTGCGAAGTGACCTCACCGACCTCACGATCGTGACGTGGGGAGGGCCGGACCTCGGTCTGCTGTGCGCGGCCGGCAAGGTACGGCGGGCCGTGTATGCGTTCTGCAGCCTCGACACGATCGCGATGGACCCCCACTTCCGGAAGGCCCGTCAGACCGCCTCGATCGAGGACGAACCGTACGACGAGGGCTTGCTGCACCTCGGCCTGCTCGCTGCGTCCTGGCGCGTTCCCTTCCTACCGGCTCGCGCCGGGCTGGGCAGCGACCTGTTCCGTGACAACGACCGACTCCGTACGGTGACGTCGCCCTACGACGACGGCGAACGTCTCGTCGCCGCACCTGCGTTCGAGATCGATGCCGCGATCTGCCACCTCAATCGCGCCGACCAGCGCGGCAATGCGATGTTCCTCGGTCCCGACCTCTTCTGGGACGACGTCATGCTCGCTGCGGCACCGACCGGCAAACGCTTCATCTCCACGGAGCAGATCATCCCGACCGACGAGCTGCTCGGCGAAGGCTGCATCCACCAACTCCGCATCCCGCGCATGTCGGTCGATGCCGTCGTCGAGGCCCCGATGGGGGCGCACTTCACCTCGTGCGACCCCGACTACCCACGCGACGAGGAGTTCCAGCGTGAGTACGCACAGAGCGCCGGGTCACCCGAGGCGTGGTCGCAGTTCAGGGCGTCGTGGATCGACGTCACCGAGGCCGACTACGTCGAGCGCGTGTCCAGGAGGTTCGATCGATGACGCCGACCCGAGCAGATGTGTGCGTCGTCGCCGTCGCCGAGTGCTTCCGTGGTGACGGGGAGATCCTCGCGAACCCCATCGGGACGATCCCGATGATCGGTGGTCGACTCGCCCGGGCGACGTTCGAGCCCGACCTGATGATGACCGATGGCGAAGCCGCTCTGATCGCGAACGACACGGCGGTGACGCCGGCCGACGAGCGGGTGTACGAGTACTGGAACCCCTACCGGTCGATGTTCGACTGGGTCTGGTCGGGGCGTCGGCACGTCATGATGGGCGCGTCACAGGTCGATCGGTTCGGCAATCAGAACATCGCTGCGATCGGTGACTACCGGCAGCCCAAGGCGATGTTGCTCGGCTACCGGGGCGCGCCGGGGAACACGATCAACGACACGACGAGCTACTGGGTGCCCCGACACACACCCAAGGCGTTCGTCGAGGCCGTCGACACCGTCTGCGGGATCGGATGGGACCGCGCCGCCGAGCTCGGCGCCCACGCAGCGCGCTACTTCGAGGTCCGCCGCGTCGTCAGCGATCTGGGTGTCTTCGACTTCGAAACCCCCGATCACTCGATGCGCGTCCGTTCGATCCATCCGGGCGTCGACATCGACGAGATCGTCTCGTCGACCGGTTTCGAGCTCGTGATTCCCGACGGGGTCGACGAGTCGCGCTTGCCGACCGACGACGAGATGCGCCTCATCCACGAGGTCATCGATCCCGACGATTCCCGGTCGCGCGAGGTGCCGCAGCCGTGACGGCGGGCGTCCCCGGCGACGAGTTGGCGACGCGGTTCACCGAGCTCGCCGGGGCCCGATTGCCCGTCGTGCAGACGGGCATGGGCTGGGTGTCGGGGGTCTCCCTCACTGCAGCGACATCGAACGCCGGCGGGTTCGGCATCATCGCGGCGACGACCATGGACGCCGATCAGCTGGCGATCGCGCTCCTCGATCTCCGGGCCCGTACCGATGCTCCGTTCGGTGTCAACTTCCGCGCCGACCAGCCCGACCTCGAACAACGACTCGAGCCCGTGCTGGCAGCAGGCGTGCGCCTGATCTCGTTCGCCGGTCCCCCGAGTCGGAAGGTGGTCGATCGGGTCCACGCCGCCGGCCTGCTCGTGATGCCCACGGTGGGAGCCCGTCGCCACGCCGAGAAGATGCGCGATCTCGGTGTCGACGCCGTGATCGCACAAGGCTCCGAAGGTGGCGGCCACACCGGTCAGGTCGCCACGAGTGTCCTGCTCCCCGAGGTCGTCGACGCCGTCGGCGACGACATTCCGGTGCTCGCCGCAGGCGGGTTCCGAGACGGTCGTGGGCTGGCGGCCGCCCTCGCGGTCGGTGCCGATGGCATCGCGATGGGCACTCGTTTCCTGCTCACCGCGGAATCTCGTGTTCCCGATGCCGTCAAGCACCAGTACCTCGCGGCGTCGACCACCGACACGGTCGTGACGACGTCGATCGACGGCATGCCGCAGCGCGTGATCCGGACGGACTTCGTCGAGTCGGTGAGCGCGAGCGGTCTGCTGCGGCGCTCGCGTTCCGCGTTGTCGGCGACACGTTCGCTCAGGCACGCGACCGGCGCGAGCTGGCTCGACCTCACCCGCGAGGGCCTCGCGATGAAGCGCCAACAGGACCGGAGCTGGCTCCAGACCCTCCTCGCAGCGAATGCTCCCATGCTGATCCGAGCGGCACTGGTCGAAGGCCGCACCGACGCCGGAGTCCTGCCGACGGGCCAGATCGTCGGAGCGATCGACGACCTGCCGTCCGTCGCCGTGTTGTTGGACGAGATCGAACGCGACGCACTGCGTGCACTGTCGCCACGCGAGAGGGCACGATGAGTCGAGATACGACCCGCACGTCGATTCCTGTCACCGCAGTACCGGACGGGCTCCCCTCATCGATCGTCTCGTCGGTGTGACCATGGATCTTCGATGGACACCCGAGGAGGACGAGTTCCGGCGTGAGGCGCGCGACTGGCTCGAGCGACACCGCCGCGACTGGTTGGAGTCGTGCGACGGCCGACCGGAGTCGGGTGACACGGAGGAAGGGTTTGCGCAGCATCTCGAGTGGGAGCGGATGCTCTACGAGGGTGGGTGGGCGGCGGTGTCCTGGCCTCGCGAATACGGCGGACGCGCCGCGTCGCTGTGGGAATGGCTGATCTTCGAAGAGGAGTACTACCGGGCCGAATGCCCGCAACGGGTCACCCAGAACGGCATCTTCCTGCTCGCGCCGACGGTCTTCGAGTTCGGCAACGACCTCCAACGCGACCACGTCCTGCCACGGCTCGCGTCGGCAGAAGATCTGTGGTGTCAGGGCTGGTCGGAACCGAATGCCGGTTCCGACCTCGCCTCGCTCACCTGTCGGGCACGGCGAACCGACGACGGATGGATCCTCAACGGCCAGAAGACGTGGACGACCCGCGGCGCCTTCTGCACGCACCTCTTCGGCCTGTTCCGCACCGACCCCAGCCAGGAGCGGCACCGCGGCCTGTCGTACCTGATGGTGCCGTTGGACGCGGCGGGCATCACGGTCCGTGGCTTCGGCCGGCTCGACGGCGATGACGGATTCGCCGAGGTCTTCTTCGACGACGCCTTCGTTCCCGACGCGGCGATCCCGGGCGGTCTCGTCCTCGGCGACGTCGATGACGGGTGGGCCGTGGCCATGGCGACGACGGGCTCCGAACGTGGGCTGACGCTGCGATCACCCGGACGCTTCACGTCGGCGGTCGACCGACTGGTCGACCTGGCGAACTCGGCGTCCGGCGGAGGTGTGAGCACCGACGTGGCAGACGTGTGGATGCGCGCCGAGGCGTACCGACTGTTCACGCTCCAGACGGTCACTCGGTTGGCCGAGGGGGCGTCGATCGGGGCCGAGTCGTCGATCAACAAGATCTGGTGGTCGGAACTCGACATCGACATCCACGACGTCGCCCTCGACCTGCTCGGCCCGGATGCAGAACTCGAGCACGCCTGGTCGAAAGCGTTCCAGTTCGCACTGTCCGGGCCCATCTACGCCGGGACCAACGAGATCCAGCGGAACATCGCCGCGGAACGACTGCTCGGTCTGCCGAGGAAGTGACCCATGTACTTCGCGTTCGATGACGATCAGCAGGCCTTCGCCGACGCGACGCGGACGGTGCTCACGGATCACTGCGGCCCCGACGTGGTCCGCGCCGCGTGGCTGGCAGCACCGGGAGCTCTCGACCGGACGGTCTGGGACCAACTCGTCGCGCTCGGGGTCAACGCGCTCCTGCTCGACGAGGAACACGGCGGCACCGGTCTGGACGAGGTCTGGTCGGCGCTGGTCCTCGAAGAGGTCGGCAAGGCCGCCCTTCCCCACCCCCTCGTCGAGACCATGGTCGTGTCCGCAGCGTTCGACCCGTCGGTCGTGGACGGAACGCTGATCTCGACGAACCTCGGTGGGCCGAACGTACCCTGCGCTGCCGACGCCGACCGTCTGCTCCTGCTGGACGACGCCACCAACGCACTCCATCTCGTCGACCGGGAAGCTGTCGAACTCGAACCGGTCGTCGCGGTCGATCGGTCGCGACGATTGGCGCGTGTGGTGTGGACGCCCACCGACGACTCGGTCGTCACGGACGACGCCTGCGAGATCGCGCTGGCACGCGACCGTGGGGCTTTCGGAACCTCAGCCGTTCTGCTCGGACTCGCCGACACGATGTTGCAGATGACCGCCGAGTACGTGCGCGAGCGACGGCAGTTCGGTGTACCCATCGGTTCGTTCCAGGCCGTCAAACATCAACTCGCCGACGCTCTGATGCTGGTCTCGTTCGCCCGCCCGGCAGTCCACCGGGCGGCGTGGTCGATCGCGCGGGACGAACCGACGCGGAGCCGAGACGTCTCGATGGCCAAGGCCTTGGCGTCCGACGCCGCCGTCGACGTCGCCCGGATCGCACTGCAGTGCCACGGGGCGATCGGCTACACGGTCGAACACGACCTCCACCTCTATCTGAAGCGCGCCCTCGCGCTGTCGAGGTGTTGGGGCAGTGCAGAGGAACATCGACGTCTCGTCGCAGCCGCCATCGCTCCACCAGTATCCCGGTGAGCGATCGGCGAACCCGTCCGACGATGCGCGAGGAAGGAACGAATGACGCTCGACGACGACATCGACATCTGGATGACACCCGGCCATCCTGACCGGGCCGATCTGATCGCCGATCCCTATCCACTGTTCGACCGGATCCGGGCGGCGAGCCCCGTCTACCGGACCAGATCCGGCACCTGGATCCTCACCGATTTCGACGACGTCGTCGAGGTCCTGCGCGACCGGCGGTGGAGTCGGGACAGTCGACACGCACGCTTCGCGAACCTCAGGAATGTCGAGGCAGACCCGGCGGACCCCCGGTCCCCCGACGCCGGTACCGTCCAGTGGATCTTCGCGACCTGGATGCTGTACGCCGACCCGCCCGAACACACTCGCCTCCGGCGCCTCGTCGCCCGGGCATTCTCGCCGCATGCGGTCGCCGGCCGGTCGGAACGCATCCACGGAGCCATCGGCCGGCTGATCGCCGAGATGCGCGGACGGGACCGGTTCGATCTGCACCAGGATTTCTCGACGGTGCTGACCGGGATCGTGATGAGCGAGATCATCGGCATGCCACTCGATCGGTTCGACGAGTTCGCCGCGTGGTCCGCCGCTCTGATCCGACTCCAGGAGCCCGACGCCGACTCGGATGCGACCCTGGAGGCCCAACGGCTCCTCGGTGACTGTGTCGGCTTCTTCGAGGAGTTGATCGCCGAGCGACGACGGACTCCGACCGACGACGTCGTGTCACTCCTGCTCGAGACCGAACGAGAGGAACGGGTCAGCCACGACGAGATCATCGGCATGTGCCTGATGCTCCACGTCGCCGGGCACGAAACGACCGCGAATCGGATCACGAACTCGATGTACCACCTCCTGCAGGATCCGGCCCAGTACGACCTCGTGCGTGCCGAACCGCAGCGAACCGAGAACACGATGGAGGAAACGCTCCGCCTCGGTTCCACAGGACCGCTCCCGAGATTCGCGACCGAGGACATCACCGTCGCGGGAACGGTCATCCCTGCCGGCGACATCGTCATCCCGTCTCAAGGCGCTGCGAATCGCGACCCGAAGCGGTTCATCGACCCGCACCGCTTCGACATCACACGCGCGAACGCCGCGGACCACATCGCGTTCGGTGCCGGCATCCACTTCTGTCTCGGCAGCCATCTCGCCCGCCTCGAAGCGATCGAGGCACTCCGTTCGCTCGTGCTCAGCGATTCGAGACTCGAACTCACCGGCGAGCAGATCCGTTGGCGCGACAGCTTCGTCGTGCGCGGACTCGAGTCGCTGCCGGTCACCTGGAGCGACGCGGCATGACGCTCATCGCCTCGATCACCCGGGACGCCGCCGAGCGCAATGGTGATCGGCCGGCCATCATCACACCGGCCGGCTGGTCGGTGTCGTTCCGCGATCTCGACCGGCTGTCCGACGCGGTGGCCGGGTCGTTCGCCCGGCGCGGGATCGAGACCGGCGATCCAGTGGCGCTCTCACTCGCCTCAGGACCGGAAT
>CAXBAZ010000101.1:0-8998 GCA_963973395.1 uncultured Acidimicrobiaceae bacterium | reverse complement strand
CCTCTACGCTGGTGGATCGCACGGCCGGCCTCGTACGACAGCCCGGGCTTTCTTCCAGGTTTTCTGCCGGTCCCGCGCCTCTAGCTCAATGGTAGAGCAGTGGGCTTTTAACCCATTGGTTCAGGGTTCGAGTCCCTGGGGGCGCACGAGATGATCGAGCAGGCGGTCGGCGACGGTGCGCGCGTCCCGATCGATCGCCCACAGGGTGCCGGTCAGCGGGATCCGGAACCCGACGAAGCCGAGGCTCGGTCCGGGTACGAGCGACGTCGGGCGGCCGCTGTCGTCGAGCACGCCGAGGTGGCCGACCCGTCGCTCGAGGCCCGGTCGGTACCCGGTCGCCGCAACCACAGCGCCCGATGGCTGGAGGTCGGCCACCGCCGCGACGACCCGGACCCGTCCCGCACGCACGAGCTCGACGATGTCGTCGGCGGTCATCGGTTCCTTGCAGCTCGCGAGCAGTTCCATCATCGGCGCGACCGGCTCCGGCAGGTAGTCACGCGGTCCGTAGATTCGTCGTTCGATCCAGGGTGCGATACGATCGACCAGTCGATCGGGCAGCGCATCGCCCGGCGGTGCGAACGGCGTCGCCGGAACACCGGCCACCTCGCGCGGGAACACGCGCGGCGCCGACCGCACCGACCACGTGACATCGACACCGGCCCGGGCCAGGTCGACGCAGATCTCGCCACCCGAGCTGCCGGCGCCGACGACCAACACACGGTCGCCGACGAACCCGTCCGGTCGCCGGTAGTCGGTGGCGTGGAGCATCTTCCCTTCGAACCGGTCGCGACCCGGCCACGCCGGTGCCGTCGCCTGCAGCGAGTGGCCGGTGGCGACGACGACGCCGGCGTAGGCGCGCGGTCCATCGGCGCCGTGCACGATCCAGTCGCCGCCGACCGGTTCGGTGTCGACGCGGTCGATGCGGTCGACCGTGCCCTCCGTCCCGAGCACGCACTCGAGCCGATGGTGCGCGGCGTAGCGCTCGAGGTAGTCGACCAGCTCGTCGCGTCCGACCCAGCGACCGAGCGAACGCTCCATCCGCAGACCCGGCAGGTCCGACATCCAGCGCACCGTGTTGAGCCGCAGCGAGTCGTAGCGGCCGGTCCACGACGAGCCGACGTGATCGGCTCGATCGAACACGAGCGCTCGCACCCCGCGGTGTCGGAGGAGCGCGGCCGTGGCCAGCCCGGCCGGCCCGGCGCCGATCACGGCGACCTCGGGCGCCCCGGTCGGCGGGATCGCGGCAGCCCACGGGCGGAGCCGATCGGACAACCTGGCCAGCGGTGCGAGCACCATCATCCCAGCACGGTCAGACGTGACGGATCGACATGCCACCGTCGACGGGGATCACGGCACCGTTGACGAAGCTCGACGCCGGCAGGCAGAGGTTCACGGTCATGTGCGCGACCTCCTCCGGAACGCCGTACCGACGCAGCGGCACGCGCCGACGCGCGTACGTCTCCTTCGCGTCGTCGGGGATGTCGGCGGTCATCCCGGTGAGGATCGGCCCCGGACAGATGCAGTTCGCGGTGATGCCGTGCCGGCCGAGCTCGACCGCCATGCTCTTGGTGAGGCCGACCACCCCGGCCTTGGTCGCGGCGTAGGCGGCGAGACCCGGACCCGTGACGATCGCCTCCGTCGACGCGATGTTGACGACGCGGCCGGCGTCGGACGCCAGCAGGTGGGGGAGCGCGAGTCGCACGAGTCGGGCGTGCGCAGTGAGATTGACGTCGAGCGTGGTCGCCCAGTTCGACTCGAACACGTCGTCGTCATGACCATCTTCGTGGTCGAGGAAGGAGTTCGGCAGGGCGACACCGGCGTTGTTGATCACCGCGTCGATCCCGCCGAACGCCTCGACGGTCGCGTCGACGAGAGCTCGAAGCCGATCGGGGTCGGCGACGTCGCACACGACACCGATCGCAGCGGCGTCCCCGTGCACGTCCCGGATCTCGTCGACGACGGTCTCGACGCGTGCCTCGCCGAGGTCGGCCACACACACCCGCGCTCCCTCGTCGGCGAACAGGTGCGCTGTGGCCCGGCCCATACCGCTCGCGGCTCCGGTCACGACGACCGAACGGCCGGCGAGCGACCGGGACAGGGTGGAGAGCCGCTTCGTGTCGGTCATGTCGAACTCCGTCCGCCGATCGTCGGCATCGTTCCAGTCGTGTCGTCCGAGGCCAACCCCGGTCGGTTCGACCCCCGGGTCGAACGTAGTCTGGACCGTATGGGGTACACGTACGTCACCGTCGTCGCCGACGGGCCGGTCACCACGGTCACGCTCGACAACCCGGCCAAGCGCAACGCGCTGGCGCTCGAGGTGATGGTCGAACTCACCGAGGTTTTCCGGACGATCGGCACGTCCGACGCGCTCGGTGTCGTGCTCGCCGCGAACGGGCCGGTGTTCTCGGCCGGTCACGACTTCGGCGACATGCTCGACGCGACACTGCCGGACGCACAGCACCTGCTCCGCGTGTGCACCGAGATGATGAACACCGTGCAGGAGATCCCCCAGATCGTCATCGCGAAGGTCGCCACCCTGGCCACTGCTGCCGGCTGCCAGCTCGTCGCAACGTGCGACATGGCGATCGCCGCCGAGTCCGCCGGGTTCGCCCTGCCCGGGGGCAAGGGTGGTCTGTTCTGCAACACGCCACTCGTCGCGGTCGCCCGCCAGATCGGCCGCAAGCGAGCACTCGAGATGGCGATCACGGGCGATGTGGTGACGGCCGCGACCGCCGCCGACTGGGGTCTGATCAATCGGGCGGTGCCCGACGACGAACTCGACGAGGCGGTCGACGACCTGATGCGTCGTTCGATCCGCGGCAGCGCGTTCGCCAAGGCCGTCGGCAAGCGGACGTTCTACGCCCAGGTCGACCGGGACCAATCGGGCGCGTACGACTACGCGATCGAGGTCATGGCCGCCGGCGTCGTGACACCCGACGGACAGGAGGGCATCGCGTCGTTCCTCGAGAAGCGCCGTCCCGAGTTCACGCAGCGAGCGCGACCTCGCGCAAGCGAGACGTGATCCGATCCCGCCGGTTGCGGATCGTGCGCGGTGTGACCTTCATGACCTCGGCGAGCTGGTTCGCCGTCGGCGCGGCGAGGAGCTGACGGAGCAGCTCGAGGTCGGCCGGAGCGATGCCGGCATCGGCCGCGTCGACGAACAGGACGGCGAGTTGCTCGCACGAACTCGGCTCGTGCACGTGTGGGGGGTCGTCGACATGTGGATCGACCGGGCGTTCGGTCGACGACCGGCGCCGGGTGTGAGCCCGGAACGCGCTGTAGTCGGCGTCGGAGATGAGCGCGGCTGCGATCGAACGCGGGGCGCGTCCCGGGTTGAACGTCCGGACGGCGATCCAGGCGGCGCCGACCAGTTCCTCGAGCACGTGGTCGGCCTGACCCCTCCGCCGTCTCACGATCGCGAGCAGGCCGGGCAGAATGCGCTGGAGGACGATGCGGGCTGCGAGCTCGTCGTCGCGAGCGAAGACGACGAGCTGCCGCAGACGGCGTTCGCTCTCGGGCGTCGCGTCGCACTCGTAGCCGACGGCGGCGAGGATCTCGTCGAGCGAGCCGATCGGGCCTTCGACGATGTGCCACGTCGTGGCGGTGCGGAGGTGGTCGGGACGGGTCCGGAGCCTGGCCCATTCGAGGGCCAGACGACCGCCCGTGTCGCGACGGTGTGCGCAAGCAGAGGTCATGTCCGACACCGTGCCGAACCCCCCTCACCGGAGGTCTCACCGCAACGCGATCTCGGCCGGCCCGCCGTGCGGCACAACGCTCACAGCCGCCTCACAACCGCCTTGCAACACGCTCACAACACCTGGTCAGCGGGCATCTGGGGAACGTTCGGTGTCGGACACCGAACGTTCGGTGTTGCCAGGGCGATCGTCGCTGAGGAGGTAGCGCGGGCCGGTGCCGAGGTCGGCTGCGGCGTCGTCCGGGTTCCACAGACCGCACGCTGTGAGCGACAGACACCCACATCCGATACAGCTGTCGAGCTGGTCGCGCATCCGGGTCAGCACCGCGATCTGCTCGTCCAACCTCGGCCGCCACGACGTGGCCAGCCGGTCCCAGTCCTTGGCGGTCGGGGTGCGATGGTCGGGCAGCGCGGCGAGCGCGTCGCCGATCTCGCCGAGCGAGAGGCCGACACGCTGCGCGGTGCGGATGAAGCTGACCCGTCGCAGCACGTCCGCGTGGTAGCGCCGATGGCCGGACTCGTTGCGTTCCGAGCGGATCAATCCGTGCTCCTCGTAGAACCGGAGCGCCGACGTCGCCACCCCGGCGCGGCGCGCGACCTCGCCGACGGAGAACCGCTTGACTTCAACCATGCTTGAAGTTCTACCGTACGACCGCATGAGTGAGACAACCACCGCGAGCGGAAGCGTCGTCGGCCACCTGGACGACCTGGCCGTCGCAGCCATGAAGATGGTCAAGGTCGACGGACATCGGCTGTGCCTGGTGCGCACGAGCGAGGGTGTGTTCGCGCTCGATCAGGCCTGCCCACACGAGGGCTACGGGCTCACGACGGGTGAACTCGACGGCGACCTGATCACGTGTGCGTGGCACAACTGGAAGTTCCGGGTGAGCGACGGCACGTGTGTGCTCGGGGAGGAGGATGTCCGCACCCACCCGGTGCACGTCGCCGACGACGGCACGTTGTCGGTCGAGTTCGCCGAACCCGACCCGGCCGAGCTGCGACCGAAGATCCTGACCAGCCTGCGGGGCGGCATGGAGAAGAACTACATCGGCCAGGTGTCGCGCGACGTGGTCCGGCTGCTGCGCGCCGACTCGAATCCCGGCGAACTGATCTGGGAGGCCGTCGCGTACGGCGCGCCCCGGGCCGAGTTCGGGGGGGGTCACTCGATCGCCTCGCTGACCGACTGCCTCGGGATGGTCGACCGGTACGACGGCGACGACCGCGTGCTGCCGATCGTGCAGGCCATCGCCGGCGTCGCGGAGACCGAACGTGGGCGGCCGTTCCAGCCGCTGCCCGACCCGGTGTCGACGATGCCCACCGACGCTCGCGCCGAGTTCCGTCGTCTGGTCGAAGCGGAACGACTCGAACCCGCTCAGGCGGTGCTGCGGGGTGCGATCGCCGGGGGTGCCGACCGGGACGAGCTGCGTCCGTGGTTCACCGACGTGGTCAGCGATCACCTCCTCTCCTACGGCCATGGTGCGATCTACTCGCAGAAGGCGTTCCAGTTGCTCGACCGGATCGGGTGGGATCGTGCCGACACGGTGCTGCCGTATCTCGTGCCGACGATCGTCTACGGCACCCGCGAGGACAAGCTGCCGTACATGAAGCTGTTCCATCGTGGCGCAGCGCAGCTCGACCTGGTCGCACTGACCGACCGTGCCACCGACCCAGATCCCGGTTGGACCGACGACGGCCGACTGCTCACGGCCCTGCTCGGAGTCGACCGCACCGACGCCGCTCTGGCGACCGGCGCCGCGATCGCGGCGGGCGCGTCACTCGATGCGGTGCTCGACGTCGTCACGCTGGCGGTCAGCGAACGGATGCTCCGGTACGACGCCGCCGGCGAGTTCGACTTCCACGACGACTTCGGCTGGCTGGACATCACACATGGCCTCACCTACGCCAACTCGGTGCGATGGCACATCGCACACGACCCGATGAGCCAGGACCACGTTCGGCTCGTGTTGTGGACGGCGTTCCTGGCGAACTGGACTGGTCGTCACGAGTGGCACACCGGGGTGGGGGAACGCGTCGAGGTCGAACCGCGCTCGTCAGACCTCGCCGAGTACGGGCGGTCGCTGCAGCACGAGTCGCTCCTCGACGGGACGACCGCGTTCATCGTGCACGCCCACGCCGTGAAGACCAGCGTCGCCGCCACCGAGGAGGCGCTCCGGCTCGGATCGTCGACGCCGCTCGATGCGACGGCACGGTTCCTCGCCGCGCCGAAACTCGAGCGCTTCGTCGCGGCGACCGTCGCACGGTCGGTCGATTTCCTCAGCGGCCGCGTGCAGCGCGACTGACGCCTCCGTCGCGACGTCGACACGTTCCAACCCGTGCGGGGTTCGGTCCACGGGTAGGTCAGAATCGATCGATGGTGCGATCGATCGGATTCCTGCACACGTCGCCGATCCACACCCATGTCTTCGAGTCGCTCGTGGCCGAGATCGCGCCGACCGCGCGCGCTGTGAGCGTCGTCGACGAGTCGTTGCTCGAACTGGCACGTGCCGCCGGCCCCGACGCGGTCGAGGTGCGCAAGCACGTGACGACGAGGATCGACGAACTCGTCGCCACCGGCGTCGACGCGATCGTCTGTACGTGCTCGACCATCGGCGCGGTCGCCGAGCTGCTCGGCGAGGTACACGGTGTGGAGATCGTCCGCGTCGACCGGGCGATGGCCGAACGGGCGGTCGAGATCGGGGGCCGGGTGGTGGTGCTGGCCGCGCTGGAGAGCACGCTCGATCCGACCGGCCGGCTGCTGTCCGACGTCGCCGCTGCCGCCGGGCGGACCATCGAGCTGCGGGCGCAGCTCGTGCCCGGGGCGTGGGACCGGTTCGAGATCGGTGACCTCGACGGGTACAACAGCCTCGTCATGGAGGCGATCGCGACCGCTGCCGCGGAAGCCGACGTGATCGTCCTGGCGCAGGCGTCGATGGCCGCCGCGGCCGACGCGATCGTTACCGGAGTGCCGGTGTTGAGCAGCCCGCGACGAGCGGTCGAGGCGCTGTTCGCAGCCGAGGCTCAGCCCGCGCGAAGGCCGGCGACGATCCGAACGGTGAACTCGCGGACGAGGTCGGCGCTCGACGGTTGATGTCGACCCTTGAGCTCGGCGATGACCTCGAGCTTGGGGCCGAGCGTGACCAGCCCCTGCATCGTCGACCAGCACAGCCAGGTCGCTTCGTCGAGGTCGACATCGAGGTGCTCGGTCTCGATCAGCGATCGGACCGTGTCTTCGAGTACCGCGTACGCGCGCATGCCCGCCTCCTGGAGGACGGGGTCGTCGGGGTCGATGACGTCCACGCGGAACATGACCTCGCAGTGAGCGTGGTTCGAGCGCGCCAGTGTCACGTATGCCTCACCGAGCGCGATGAGGCGTTCGACCGGGTCGTCGACGCCGTGGCTCGCCTCGACGGTCGCTGCGTGGAGCGCATCGAAACCCTCGGCCGCGACCGACGTGAGGAGGCCGCGCATGTCGCCGAAGTGATGAGCCGGCGCAGTGTGCGAGACGCCGGCACGTCGCGCGACCTCGCGCAGGCTGAACGCGCCGAGCCCGCGCTCGTCGATCACATCGACCGCCGCGCAGCGCAACGCATTCGGTAGGTCGCCGTGGTGATAGCCGGTGCCGGAAGTCACAGTTCCCAGCCTATCGGAATCTTGACGGCGGCAAGTTGTATCTGTACGTTGTCAACTTGACACCGGCAACATGCAGAGCGCGAGAGGCACCCCTTGAGCACGACCGATTCCGCCGTCCCCGGCCATCAGCACGCCGATCACCACGACGCACACCACCACGCACACCACGACGCACACCACGACGAGTTGGGTGACGAGCTGGGTGACCAGCACGACCGACCCACGGCTGCCGGGCACCCTCGCCGGTGGATGGTGCTGGCGGTGGTGTGCCTGGCGGTGTTCGTCACCGTGCTCGACGGCACGATCGTGAACGTCGCCCTCCCGTCGTTGGCCGTCGAACTCGGCGCGTCGACCCGTCAGCTCCAGTGGATCGTCGACTCGTACCTGTTGGTGTTCACCGGCCTGCTGCTGGCGGCCGGTGGGCTCGGCGACAAGTTCGGCCGCAAGCGGATGCTGATGCTCGGGTTGCTGGTGTTCGGCGCGACCTCTGCATTCGCGGGCTCCGCCGGCAGCAGCGAGTCGTTGATCGCCGGACGGGCGCTGATGGGGATCGGTGCCGCCATGATCTTCCCTGCGACGTTGGCGATCCTCACCAACGTCTTCCACGATCCGAGCGAACGCGCCAAGGCGATCGGCATCTGGAGCGCGGTCAGCGGCGTCGCCGTCGCCGCAGGCCCGATCACCGGCGGCTGGCTGCTGGAGAACTTCTGGTGGGGCTCGGTGTTCTTCGTCAACGTGCCGATCACCGTGCTCGTCGCCGCCGTGGCGTGGCGCGTCGTGCCCGAGTCGAGGGAGCACGACGCACCGGCGCTCGACCGCATCGGGGTCGGACTGTCGATCGCGGCGATCGCCGCGCTCGTCTTCACGATCATCGAAGCGCCCGAGTGGGGATGGCTGGCCGCGCCGACCCTCACCGGTTTCGCCGTCGCTGCGGTGCTGCTGGTCGTGTTCGTGCGGTGGGAGCTGCGCGTCGCTCACCCGATGCTGCCCGTCGCGATCTTCCGGAACCTCCGCTTCACGGCCGCCAGCGTCGCCATCACGTCGGCGTTCTTCGCCCTGTTCGGGTTCATCTTCCTGATCACGCAGTACTTCCAGCTCGTGCGCGGCTACGGACCACTCGAAGCCGGCGTGCGCACGCTGCCGGTCGCGTTCTCGATCGCAGGGGCGTCGGTGCTCGCACCGCGGATCGTCGGCCGGGTGGGTACCACGGCGGTCGTCCGAGCCGGATTGGCCCTCCTGGCGACGTCGTTCGTGTGGATCGCACTCCGGACCGAGGTGGACACGTCGTACCTCGAGATCGTGGGCCAGATGGTGTTGCTCGGTGTCGGTCTCGGGGCCACCACAGCACCGGCGACCGAGTCGATCATGGGGTCGCTGTCGGCCGACAAGGCCGGCATCGGCTCGGCCATGAACGACACCCCTCGCGAACTCGGCGGCACGCTCGGCGTGGCGATCATCGGGAGCGTCTTCAGCTCGGTCTACGTGAACTCGCTCGACGGATCGGGCAGCGACAGCGCCTTCTCCCGACTGCCACCCGAGGTGCAGGAGATCACCCGCGAATCGGTCGGCGCGGCCCGGATCGTTGCGAACGACCTCGGGGTCGGCGCGGCGCCGTACCTCGCCGAGGTCAACGAGGCCTTCCTCTCCGGTCTGAGCATCGGATGCTTCGTCGCC
>CAXBAZ010000100.1:0-9018 GCA_963973395.1 uncultured Acidimicrobiaceae bacterium | reverse complement strand
CGTCCGTCCCGGATCCCAGCCATTCGTCCCCGTCCTGAAGCGGGTCGTGTCGTTCATCCCGAAGATCAGGGCGGCCCCGAACACGGCGCCCAGGAACTGGCCGACCCAGTCGGACAACAGCTCGCGGGTGCCGATCCCCTTCGAGAACCAGAGCGCCAGGCTGAACATCGGGTTCGCGACGGCGCCGATCACGCCGATCGCGATCGCGATCGAGAGACCGAACCCGGTCGCGACACCGAGCGTTCCGAGATCGTCACCGCCGACGATCATCAGACCGGGACCGCCGAGCATCACGATGGTCGTACCGACGAACTCGGCGGCGACGAGACGCCCCGTGCTGCTTTCGCTCATGGCCGCCGAGCGTAGTCTCGGGTCGTGCTCGCCCTGGTCACGTGCCGCGCCGCGCTGGGCCGGGACACCGACCTGCCGATGCTCCTGCCGGAACTCCCGTCGGCGACCGTCGCCGCATGGGACGATCCCACCGTCGAGTGGGGTTCGTTCTCGGCCGCGATCGTGCGGTCGACCTGGGACTACCACACCCGCCGGGACGAGTTCCTCCGCTGGGCCCGCCATGTCGGCGAGGTGTCGACCTTGTGGAACCCGGTCGACGTGATCGAGTGGAACACCGACAAGCAATACCTCACCGACCTGCGCGATCGCGGAGTGCCGATCGTGCCGACGATCTTCGTGCGCGACAGCGCCGACGCCGATCGCGCCGATCTCACGGGAGACGTGGTCGTCAAGCCGACCGTGGGGGCCGGGTCGAATCGTGTGTTCCGGAGCCGAGGCGACGAACGAGCGGCCCGGGCGCACCTCGCCGAGCTCATCGACGAGGGGTCGACGGCGATGGTGCAGCCGTACCTCGCCGACGTCGACACGGCAGGGGAGACCGGCCTCGTCTACCTCGGCGGAGCGTTCAGCCACGCCTTCCGGAAGTTGGCGATCCTCGCGGAGCCGGCCGAGTTCGAAGGGGGCCTGATGGCGGTCGAGACGAGCCGCGCCCACGTGGCCACGGTCGCCGAACGATCGCTCGGCGACCGCATCGTCGAGCTGCTCCCCGAGACCGCGTACGCCCGGATCGACCTGCTGCCGACGTCGGCCGGACCGGTGCTGCTCGAAGTCGAGCTCACCGAACCGTCCCTGTTCCTCCAGCACGACCCGGGCGCCGCCGCCCGGGCCGCAGCCGTGTTCCGTAGCCTGGCGGTGTGACCCGCTCGCGCACCCAGCGTTTCCTCGTCACCGCGGTGACGTCGGACGGCGCGAGCCGGCGGCCCGACGACCTGATCGTCGAAGAGCCGATGACGATCCAGCTCGACGGCACCGTCGTATCGACCACGATGCGCACGCCGGGGAACGACTTCGAGCTCGCTGCCGGCTTCTGTCACACCGAAGGTCTCCTCGCGGGCGTACCGGTCGTGGGCGTGCGGTACTGCGCCGACGGTCCGGCGGTCGCCACCGAGTTCAACGTCGTCACCGTGGAGACCGGCGGTCGAGCGCCGGCGCCCACGCCGCGCCTCGGCACGACGTCGTCGAGCTGCGGCTGGTGCGGCAGCGACCAGCTCGACGAACTCCACCAGCGCCTCGATCCGCTCCCTCCCACCCTCCCGATGCCGCTCGATGTGCTCGCTTCGATGCCGGGTTCGGTCGCCGTGCGGCAGGGCCTGTTCGACACGACCGGCGCCGTGCACGCCGCAGCCGCCTTCGACGCCGCGGGCGACGTCCTCCTCGTCCGCGAAGACGTCGGGCGTCACAACGCGGTCGACAAGGTGATCGGCGCCATGCTGCTGGCCGACGACCTGCCCGCCACCGGCCTCGGTCTGTTCGTCAGCGGCCGGGCCAGCGTGGAGATGGTGCAGAAGGCGTGGGCTGCGGGCTTCGGCACGGTCGTCGCCGTCAGCGCCCCCACGGCGCTGGCCGTCGACGCCGCCCGTCGAGCGGGCCTGTTCCTGGCGGGCTTCGTGCGCGGCGACCGCTTCAACGTGTACTCGCCGGAACGGTTGACCGACCCGTCCGACCCGACCTGACCGGAACGAGCCCTCGGTAGCCTGCGCTGCATGCGCATGGAAACGGGCGTCTGCGTCCTCCACCTGTTCTGCTCGCCGGATGCATCGGTCGATCGCGACGCGGTGCTCGAGGCCGTGCGGTCGGCCGAACGCGCCGACTGCCAGGTGGTCACCGCGGCGATCTTGGGCCACAAGGCCGACATGGCGTTCATGGCGCTCGGCCAGGACGTCGTGGCGCTCCGTCGACTGCAGACCGACCTGCAGCGCGCCGGCCTGCTCGTCGTCGACTCGTACCTCTCGATCACCGAGGTCAGCGAGTACGCGACCGGTCTGCCCGACGAGGCGCAGCAGGCGCGCCTGTACCCGGTGCTGCCGCCCGACGGCAAGCCGGCGTTCTGCTTCTACCCGATGAGCAAGCGACGCGAGGCGCACGCCAACTGGTACGCGACGCCGTTCGAGGACCGCAAGGCGATGATGTACGAGCACGGCGCCAGCGGCCGCAAGTTCGCCGGCAAGCTCGTGCAGCTGATCACCGGCTCGACCGGTCTCGACGAGTACGAGTGGGGCGTGACGTTGTTCGCGGTCAACCTCGAAGTCGTCAAGGACGTCGTGTACACACTGCGGTACGACACCGGTTCCGCGCTGTACGGCGAGTTCGGTGACTTCTACGTCGGCTACCTGGCGTACGTCGACGACCTCGTCTGACAGTGACGATGAGAAGTGAGCCGGCGACACACGGCGCGGTCACGGCACGTCGAACTCGAACGTCCTGTCGTCGGTGCCGTCGGCCTCGAAGCTGAACGATTCGAAGCGACCTTCGATCGGATCGCCGGTGGCGTTCGACAACTCCGCGCTGCCCGACGCCCCGTTGTAGTCGATGTTGAGGCCCTGCTGGAGCAGCAGCGCACACGTCTGGAACGTCGCACAGGTCCGGCCGTCGGCACTCACGCCGGCCATGTTCGTCCGGAACGTGCGGGGCGCGTCGGTGCCGGCCACCAGCACCGACAGGGCGATCAGGTTGACACAATCGACCGCGTGCGCGGCGAAGAATCCCTCGGGCGCGTCGCCACCGCTGGTGCTGGCGACCGGAGCGACACCGGTGAGGCGACTCCGGAACTCGGGTGACAGCGACTGGATCGTCTGCCGCGCTTCGCGGATCGCGTCGTTCACGATCACCTGCGGCGACTGCTGTGCGGCGGCGTCGAGGGCGCCCAGCAATCGGCCACCGTCGTCGCTGTCACCGAGCACGACGATCACACCCGGGTCGGCGTCGAGCAGGGCGGCGGCCGACCCCGACAGGTCGGTCTGGTCGCCGCTGAATCCGACGGACACCGGAACCGCCAGCCGGCGCGCCTCGATCTCTTCGAGGAACGCGTCGTGCAGGCCGCGCCCGTACGGGTCGTCGAGATACCCGACCGCCACCGATCGTGCGCCCGTGCGCTGCACCTGGCGAGCGATCGCGGCCATCTGCAGCGAGTCGCTCGGAGCGGTCCGGAACAGGAACGTGTTGTCCGGGTAGTCGTCGAGGAGCAGCGAGGTGGCCGACGGTGAGCAGACGACGACGCCGGTGTTCGGGTCGACGGCCGGGCCCAGCTCGGACAGTGCCGTCAGCGACGAGGCCGGGCCGACGATCGCGTCGACCCCCTGCTCGAGCAGTTCGCTCAGCCCCGTGCCCCCACCCTCGTCGGCCTGGATCGTGCGGACGTCGCTGCCGAGCACCCCGCCGGCGGCGTTGATCGATCGCACAGCGTCCTCGACGGCGGCGATCATCGGCTGACCCAACTCGGAGCCCGAACCGGTCACGGGGAGATAGATGCCGAGCACGAGCCGCCCGTCGTTCACGCGCGGGATCGTGGTGGTGCTCGTGGTGCTCGCCGTCGTGGTCGCCGTCACGTCGTCGTCATCGCCGCCGGTGCACGCCGCGGCCACGAGCGTCGCGGTCACGGCGCCACCGACGAGCCGCATCCACAGCGCACGTCGTGATCTGGTCGGGAGCGCACGCACGCGAGTCACGATAGAAGAGTGTGGTGGTCGATGACGTGCAGCCCGGGGAAGCCGCCGACGATCCACCAGCGATCCTGCTCGACACCGCGCGACGGGTGGTCCCGGATTGGCTCCGCCGGGTCACCGTCGATGCAGGTCGCCGGGGCGGGGTCGACGCTGCACAGCTCGAAGCTCGTCTCGAACCGGTCGTCGAACAGGCCTCGACCGACGCGCTCGAACAGCTCGCCGACCTGCTCGGTACCGATGTCGACGATCAACGCACGACGCCACTCACCCTGCTCCGCGAGGCCGTGCACGGACCCACCCGGCTCCTGAGCGAGCTCGGCGCGCTGCCGCCGTCGGCGCCCGATGCCGACCGGTTCCCCGACGACGTGTTCCGACTCGGCCCGGCGACGTGGTCGGATGTCGACCCGTCCCTCCACGAGCCGGGGCTCATGTGGGGTGCGTGGAAGGCGATGACCGTGCTCGGCCGTCGACGAGACGAAGGTTTGCGATGACGTGCGCCTACCGTGGGTGACGTGACGACGTCCACGACGGAAGACGCGGTGGCGGTCGCCTTCGAGCGGCGCCTCGAAGCGGTCGACGACAGGTCGGTCGGTGGTCGCACCTACTGCCACCGGCTCGCGGAGGCGACCGACCAGTGGATCTCGGCGTTGGCCGACCACGCACGCGCAGAGCATCCGCGTGCCCCGAGGTTTGCTCTCGTCGCGGTCGGCGGGTACGGCCGGGGCGAACTGTCGCCGCAGAGCGACATCGACCTGATCCTCGTCCACGATTCGAAGTCGAACCGGATCGAGCCGGTCGCGTCGGCCATCTGGTATCCGATCTGGGATCGTGGCCTCAAGCTCGGCCACGCCGTGCGGTCGATCGACGAACATCTGGCGCTGGCGAAGACCGACCTCGACACGGCGACGGCGCTGCTCACGGCCCGGCCGATCGCCGGCGACCGCAAGATCGGCGACACGATCGTCGAGTCGGGTCGGAGCAACTGGACGAAACGCAAGAAGCGCTGGCTCGGCGAGTTGCGCGACCGGGTGCGCCAGCGCCAGAGCGGTGCCGGCGACGTCGCCTACATCCTCGAGCCCGACCTCAAGGACGGGCACGGCGGCATCCGCGACGCCCAGTCGCTGTGGTGGGCCGAGCGCGGCAACCTGGTGCTCTCCGACGAGGACGACGCCGCCCTCAACGAGTGCTACGACGTGCTGCTGAACGCCCGTGTGGCGTTGCACCGGGCGACCGGCCGGCCCGGCGACACGCTGCGGCTCGAGGACCAGGACGCGGCCGCGGTCGCAGCGGGTCTGCCCTCGGCCGACGCGTTGATGGCCGAGATCGCGGCCGCAGCACGCACGGTGGCGTGGATCTCCGACGAGGCGTGGGGCCGATTCGGCAAGCCCACCGGAGGCAGCCCCAAAGAGGTCGCTCCCGGCGTGATGCTGCTCGACGGCGAGATCGAGCTCGCGATCGACGCCGATCCCGCGGTCGACCCGACGTTCATGCTCCGCATCGCCACCGCCGCCGCGCGTCACGACGCACGGATCGGCCGCAAGAGCCTCGACCGCCTCGCCCACGACGTGCCGCAGTGGCCGGCGAGGTGGCCGACCGGCGCGGCCAGCAAGCTCGTCGCGTTGCTGCTCGAAGGGCACCGGGCGATCCCCGTCATCGAGTCGCTCGACCAGCGCGGGCTGATCTCGCGGATGCTGCCCGAGTGGGAACCGGTGCGGTCGCGCCCGCAGCGCAACGCCTACCACCGGTTCACGGTCGACCGGCACCTCTGGGAGGCCGCCGCGAACGCGGCGGAGCTGGCCGACCGCGTGGCCCGCCCCGACCTCCTCGTACTCGGCGCACTGTTCCACGACATCGGCAAGGGCTACCCGGGCGACCACACCCAGGTCGGCATGGAGATCATGCGCGAGCTCGGGCCGCGGCTCGGGCTCAACGACGCCGACGTCGACACGATCGTGGCGATGGTCGAACACCACCTGCTGCTGCCCGACGTGGCGGTGCGTCGCGACCTCTCCGATCCGATGACGATCGAGGCGGTCGCCGACGCCGTCGGCACCCACGAACGGCTCGAGCTGCTCCACCGGCTCACCGAAGCCGATTCGCTCGCCACCGGCCCGTCGGCATGGGGCGGGTGGAAGCAGGAGCTCGTCGACGAGCTGGTGTCGCGGGTCGACCACGTGATCGGTGGTGGCGACGTCGCCGACGCGATCTGGACCCTGTTCCCCGACACCGACACGGTCGAGAAGTTGGCGGGCGGCGATCATCACATCCGCGTCGACGTCGACCGGCTCACGGTGGTGTACCGCGACGAGCCGGGCATGTTCAGCCGCATCTCCGGGGTCGTGTCGCTGCACGGCCTCGACGTGGTCACGGCCCGGGCCCAATCCGACGAGCCGCAACTCGGACGGGTCAGCATGGGTGCCTCCGAGTTCCGGGTGCACGTGCCGAGAGGCGGTATCGAGTGGGCGCCGATCATCGCCGACCTGGAACGGGCGTTGGCGGGTCACCTGGCGATCGAGTCGCGGCTCGCCGAGCGGGCCCGCACCTACCGCCGGCGCCGGCCGACCCAAGCGGCGACACCGGCGCCGCCGAGCGTCGTGTTCCACGACGACGCCTCGTCCGACGCGACCGTGCTCGAGGTCAGGTGCGTGACACGGATCGGCATCCTGTACCGGATCACGAAGGCGCTCGCCGAAGTCGGGCTCGACATCCGTCATGCCGCCGTGCAGACGATCGGGCTCGAGGTCGTCGACACGTTCTACGTCCGCACGTGGTCGGGCGAGTTGGTGACCGATGCGTTCCATCGCACCGAGATCGAACGCGCCCTGCTGCACGCGATCGGCTGATGCGCGGCCGGACGACTCGCGCCCGGTCGTGTCGACGCCGCGACGTGCCCGGGCGGTAGGTTCGCGGCCGTGAGCGAGTCAGGAGGCCGAGCCGAAGCGCGCGATCTGGCCCGGTGGAGTTCCTCACTGGCCGGCATCGCCCGCACAGGTCTGGCGTTCACCGAGAACCTGTACGAGCGCGAACGGTACGAAGAGGTGCTGCACGTAGCAGCCGACATCCGATCGGCGGCCGAAGAGCTCGACGACGCCGTGGCCGTCGCCCGCGAAACCGACCACTTCGTGCAGGAATGGCTGCAGAACGTGGGGGAGGGGGTCCCCGGGTACGTGACGCCGAAGGTCGCGGTCGGCGCCGTGGTCGGCAACGACGACGGCGAGATCCTGCTGGTCCAGCGGGCCGATTCCGGAATCTGGCTGTATCCGACCGGGTGGGCCGACATCGGCTACTCGCCGTCCGAGGTCGCGGTCAAGGAGGTGCACGAGGAGACCGGCATCCGGTGTGAGCCGACCCGGCTGCTGTCGGTGATCGACGGTCAGCGGATGGGATTCTCCCGGTTCGGGATGTACATGCTCCTGTTCCACTGCCGTGCGACCGGCGGTGAGCTGCAACCGCACCCGCTCGAGACGTCGGACGTGGGCTGGTTCGGGCCGTCGGCGTTGCCCGAGGCGACCGCCGGGGCGAGTTGGTGGGCGCCGATGGCGTTCGCGGCGATCGAGGGCCAGGAGGCGCCGACCGCCTTCGATCTGCCCCGCGACGACGTCTGGCGCCGCTGACGCCGCTGGTCCGCGGGTCGAGACGTCGTCGCCGTCGTCAGCCGTCGGTGTCGTGGTCGCGCAGGAACTGTTCGACCTCGGCCGCCAACGCTTCAGGGTCGGTGTCGTCGATCGGCGTGTCGCCGAGCTCGGCATCGTCGTCGGAGATCTCGTCGACCATCGATTCGAGTCGCTGCACGTACGTCACGAGGTCGTCGTCGTCGGAGATCAGCGCGTCGACCTGGGCGTCGTAGTCGGCGATCTGGTTCGCGATCGCGGTGACCGGCGCCGGCGTGCCCATCATGGCGCACAGCCGGTCGAGCAGGGCGAACGCGGCGCGTGGCGACGGCAACTGCGACGCGTACCCGGGCACGGCCGCCCAGAGCGAGGCGGTGGGCAGTCCGCTGCGCGAGAGTGCGTCGTGGAGCACCCCGACGATGCCGGTCGGGCCTTCGTAGCGCGAGCGTTGGAGGTCGAATCGTTCGATCAGTCCCGTGTCGGTGCCGGTGCCGATGATCTGCGTGCGACGGGTGTGCGGCACGTCGGCGAGCAATGCACCGAGCGTGAACCCCGTCGGGGCCCCGACGTGCTGGGCGATGCCGACGATCTGATCGCAGAACGTGCGCCAGCGCAACGCCGGTTCGGGGCCCATGACCAGCACGACGTCGGTGCCGGGCAGCGATGCGCCCCATACCCCGACCGTCGGCCAGAGGATCGACCGGTTGCGCTGCTCGTCGAGCGTCACGTGCGGGCGCGTGGTGGCGAAGTCGGTGAACGGTTCGGGGTCGATCTCGGCCAACGCGGTGGCACCGCTCGTCTCGATCATGGTGCGCAGCGCCGTCGACGCGGCGTCGCCGGCGTCGTTCCAGCCGGTGAAGGCGGCGACGACGACCGGGTTGGTCAGCGAGACATCGTCGACGAGCCAGCGGACATGATCCATGCCCTCGCCAGTCTACCGGGACCGTCCGGCCGACATCTCCGGTGTGCTCGGGGTGCCCGGTGCACCGGTCCCGTTATCGCCCGGAGCCGACACCGCGAGGATCCCGGCCAGGCCGACGAGCACGAGGAACGCGATGACCACCCGTCTCGTCCGGGTCCGGCCAGGCCGATTCGGAGGCGTCCCGACCGATACGGGTCGTCGGCGCGACCGCTGGTTGCGTTTGGCTCGTGACTGCGCCATCGCAGCACCCTGGCACCCGGCGGCGCACCTGTCGAGTCGCGGTCGGCGGGCTAGCGTCGCGGTCCGTGAGCCTCGACATCCGTCCCGCCGATCGTGTCGACGACGAGCTGGTTGCCGCGTTCGCCGACCTGATCCCGCAGCTGTCGTCATCGTCACCGCCGCCCGACGCCGACGACCTGTCCGCGATCGTCGACTCACCGGACTCGGTGCTGTTCGTCGCCCGGATCGACGA
>CAXBAZ010000099.1:0-9077 GCA_963973395.1 uncultured Acidimicrobiaceae bacterium | reverse complement strand
GCTGGTGTCGTCGCTGGTGTCGTCGCTGGTGTCGTCGCTGGTGTCGTCGCTGGTGTCGTCGCTGGTGACGTCGGCGCCGTGTCGGCGGTGGTCGTGGTGGCGGGTGCCGTCGTGGGAGGCGGTGCGTCGACGGCGAACACGAAGTTGCCGGTCAGGACGTGACCGTCCTCGGCGCGCACCTCGTACTTCACGCCCACGGGGCCGCCGGCCAGGGGCGGGTCGAACTGCAGACGGAACAGCGTGTCGTCGTCGGTGACCGCGATGGGGCCGAGCTCGTTGTTCTGCGGGTCGAGCACCGCAAATCCGTCGCCGACCAGGGAGACCGGCGACGTGAACGCGACGATGATCTCGTCGACGGGCACCCCGACCGAGTCACCGTCGGCCGGCAACGAGTAGTCGAAGTCGGTGTGCGCATGGGCATGGCCGGGCGCCACCGCCAGCCCGAGGAACGACGACACGACGACCAACACGAAAGGTCCGAGCACGAGGGATCCGAGTGAACGTCGGGCGAGCATGCGGCAACTGTACCGAGGGGTCGCGCGTACGATGGCGGCGTGAATTCGCACCCGCCGCTCACCCCGACCGAGGCCGAACCGATCATCGACGACGTCGACGAACTCCGCACCCACCGGCAGCGACGGCTGGCGCTGGCCTACCGGTTGTTCGGCACGATGCATTGGGGCGAACAGGGCGATGGCCACATCTCGGCGCGTGATCCGGAACGCACCGACTGCTTCTGGCTGCTCCGATACGGAGTGGCGTTCCAGGACGCCACGATCGGGGACCTCGTGCTGGTCGGGCCCGACGGCTCGGTCGTCGACGGCCGCGGCGACATCAACCCGACCGCGTTCTACATCCACATGCCGATCCACGATGCACGCCCCGACATCGTGTGCGCCGCCCACACGCACACCGGCTACGGCACACCCTGGTCGGCGTTCGGTCGGCCGTTCCGAACCATCTGTCAGGAGGCGGTCGCCTTCCACCGCGACCACGGGGTGTTCGAGGACGGCGAGGTCGACATCCAGTCGACCGACGGGGGCAAACGGATCGCCGCCGCACTCGGGGGGACCAAGCTCGCCATCCTCCGCAGCCACGGCCTCTTGACCGTCGGCGGCACCATCGACGAGGCGGTGGGTTGGTTCCTGATGGCCGAACGGGTGGCCGAGGTCCACGTCAAGGCAGCGGGGGCCGAGCCGATCAGCGACGAGGACGCCGAGCGATGTATGGCCTCGATCGCCGATCCGGCCCAGGGTTGGAAGACCTTCAACTGGGCGATCCGCTCGCGAGTGCCCGACCCGACGGTCGTCGATCCGTCGTCCGGCGCCGTCTGAACCGTCGTTTCGCGGTTCGGTGCACCGGGTACGGGAGGGGCATGGAATCGTTCAGCTGGAAAGCCCTCAGTCTGCTGTCGGGTGCGCTCGCCGCGATCGCCGTCCGGAACGTGCTCGGCGCGGTGTGGCCCGGACGCGCCGAGCCACCGCTGAACCCGGCTGATCGGCGGATCGACTGGACCGACGCGATGGCCTGGGGAGTGGCCTCGGGCATCGGCGCCGGCATCGCTCGGGTCGTGTCGAAGCGCTCGGCGGCGGCAGCGTGGGAGAAGGCGACGGGCAACCCGCCGCCGGGCATCAAGCCGGCCTGACCCCGGCCAGGTGGTCGGCCACCCTGCCGTCGAGCGACACCACGTCGCGGGCGTCCGGCGCCGGCCACACGTCGGCCGAACCCGTATCGTCCGTCGCTGAACCGGAGCGGGCGAAGGCGGTCACCACGAGCTCGGCCAACTCGCCGAGCTGTTCGACCCGCACCGGAGTGGCCGCCACGCACCGCTCGCCGTCCCAGTGGGACACGACCATCAACCGGCGCCCGTCATGCCACGTGACACGCAGGAACTGATCGGCCCCCAGCGCCTGGGGAACGAGCACCCTGCGACGATCCGTCATGCCACCACGATGACCGACAGCGCGGACGCCGTCAACAGCCCGGATTGCTGCGAACGTCTGACGGTTGGTGCCTGGAGCGTGAGCCGATAGGCGAACTGCGACCAATCGTCACGGGGGCAGCTCAGCGGAATGAAAAGGAGCGCAGCGACCTATCCGCTGAGCGCCCTGGCACCAACCGTCAGCGGGCGTATTGGGTGACCGAGTCGGCGGCGTCGAGCAGCCAGTTGGGCCAGACCCCGACGAAGATGGTGAACGCGGCGGCCAACGTGACCGCGAGGCCGGTCGCGAACGGAACCGCCTCCCGCTCGGTCGCCTCGGCGCTCGGCTCGAGCCAGGCGTTCACCATGATCCTCAGGTACAGGAACGCCGCCACGACCGCGGCGACCATCGCGATGATCGCGATCGCGTAGCTCTCCTGTTCGACGGCGGCCTGGATCACACCCCACTTGGCGACGAAGCCGGACGTGAGTGGAACTCCCGCCTGAGCGAGCAGGAAGACGGTGAGTCCGAGTGCCAGGGCCGGTCGACGTTTGGCCAGACCCTTGAACGCATCGAGCGAGGTGTCGCCACCACTGTTGCGGCCGACGAGTGCGACCACGGCGAACGAACCGACGGTGAGCACCGAGTAGAGCAGGAGGTACGTCAGCACACTCGGCATGCCGTCACCGAGGGTTGGTTCGCCGGCATCGTGCCCCGCCGCCTCGACGCCGACCAGAATGAACCCGGCGTGGCTGATCGAGGAGTACGCGAGCATGCGCTTGACGTCGGTCTGCACGACAGCGAGTGCCGAGCCGACCACGAGCGAGAGCAGGGCCAGCACCCAGATCACGGGGCGCCAGTCGTCGCGATGGAACGGCAGGGCGATCACGAGCACTCGCAGCATCGCTGCGAACGCCCCCGCCTTGCCGACCGACGCCATGAACGCTGTGACGTTGGTGGGCGAACCCTGGTAGACGTCGGGCGTCCACACGTGGAACGGCACCGCTGCGACCTTGAACGCGAGGCCGACGATCAGCAACGCGATGCCGGCGAGCACCAGCGAGTCCTGACCGTCGATGATGACCGTCGACTGGAACGACCCGATGATCTCGCCGATGTTCGTCGACTGTGTGCCGCCGTAGATCAGTGCGATGCCGTAGAGGAAGAACGCGGAGGCGAACCCGCCGAGCACGAAGTACTTGATGCCCGACTCCTGACTGGCGGACCGGTCGCGATCGGACGCGGCCAACACGTACAGGGCGAGCGACAGCGCCTCGAGCCCGAGGAACAGCACGATCAGATCGTTGGCCGCCCCCATGACCACGGCGCCGGTGGCCGCGATCAGGAACAGTGCATACAGTTCGGGGCCGTCGCGGTCCGTGCGGTGCAGTTCGTCGGCGGTCACCAACGCGACGAGGAGGGTCGCGGCGCAGACCGTGATCGTCAGGTACTGCGCGAACGTGTCGAAGGCGAGGGCGCGGCTCAACAGCGTGGCCGGGCCGTCGTCGTCGATCGTCCGCCACTGGAAGAAGGCCAGCAGCCCGGCCGCACACGCGGTCAGCGACGTGACCGCCGCGTAGAGGTTCCGCGGCCACGTCGGCGTCAACGCACCGGCGACCAGGAGGAACAGCGCGCCGGCGACCAACGTGATGATCGGGCTGAGGTGGAACCACTCGACTTCGGGAGCGACAAATTCTTGCGCCAACATCACTCGTTCACTTCCTCGTCGTCACCCTCGTGCTCGGCGCTCCCGTCGTCACCCTCGTGTTCGATCACGACGGTCGACGGATCGAACTCGCCCGGCGTCTCGGCGGTGAAGCCACCGCGCGTCGACACGCTCTCGATCAGCGACTCGACGGCGGGTTCGATGCGCTCGAGCATCGGCTTCGGGTAGACCCCGGTGAACACGATGATGCCGAGGAACGGCAGCAGCACCGCCGCCTCCTTGAGCTTCAACTCCGGGAAGTCGCGGTTGGCCTCGTCGGGCTCGCCGTGGAACACCCGCTGGTACGCCCACAAGAGGTACAGCGCAGCGAGGATGACGCCGGTCGCCGCGATCACGACGTACCAGCGTGCCGACAGGAACGATCCCGTCAGGATCAGGAACTCACCGACGAACCCGTTCAGCCCCGGCACCCCGATCGAGCTGAGCATCACCACCATGAATCCGGCCGCGAAGATCGGGGCGACGGCCTGGATGCCCTTCAGCTCGCTGATCTGGCGGGTGTGGCGTCGTTCGTAGATCCAGCCGACCATGAGAAACAGCGCACCGGTCGACACACCGTGGTTGACCATCTGCATGACGGAACCGGTGATCGCCTGCGTCGTGAAGGCGAACGTACCGAGCACGATGAAGCCCAGGTGTGCCCCCGACGAGTACGCGACGAGCCGCTTGAGATCCTTCTGCATCGTGGCGGCGATGGCGCCGTAGATGATGCCGATCACCGCCAGCGTGAGCCACAGGTGACGGCTCCAGAACGAGGCCTCGGGGAACAGGTAGAGCCCGAAGCGCAGGAATCCGTAGGTACCGAGCTTGAGCATCACGCCCGCGAGCACGACCGAACCCGCGGTGGGTGCCTGCGTGTGGGCGTCGGGCAGCCAGGTGTGGAGCGGGAAGATCGGCACCTTCACCGCGAACGCCACCGCGAAGCCGAAGAACAGCCACCGCCCCGTCGACGCTGCGAACTCCGCGTTCTCGGCGATCTCGACGAGGTCGAAGGTGACGCCGTCGACGCCGTTGCGACTCGCGATGAACACGGTCGCCATGATCGACACGAGCATGAACGCCGAGCCGATCATCGTGTAGAGGAAGAACTTCGTGGCCGCGTAGACACGACCCTCGTACCCCCAACCGCCGATCAGGAAGTACATCGGGACGAGCACGATCTCGAAGAAGACGAAGAACAGGAACAGGTCGAGGCTCATGAACGAACCCATGACGCCGGCTTCGAGCAACAGCAACCAGGCGAAGTACGGCTTGTCCTGCGCAGGATCGTCGTTGTGCGGATCGATGCCCATGATCGCGAGCGGGAACAGCACGCCGGTGAGCACGATCAGGAACAGCGAGATGCCGTCGACCCCGAGGTGCCACGAGATGCCCCACTGCTCGATCCAGGGGTGTTTCGACACGAACTGGAAGTCGGCGGTGCCGCCCTCGAACGCGGTGAGCAGCCAGACGCTCATCGCACCGGTCGCGACCGACGTGATCGCGGCCACCAGCCGCACGAACTCCGGGCGCCGCTTGGAGAGCACCGTGATCAACAACGCGCCGGCCAGCGGTACGAAGACCAGCATCGACAGGATGGGGAAGGCGATCGTGCCACCGTTCCCCACCTCGGCGGCGAACAACGTGGACATCAGCGCACCCCCACGGACACGAGCGAGGGCGCGAAGGCGGGCGAACGGCCGACAGCTGCGAGGGCTGCCGGCGGCGTGACCGGGGAACAGGATCGACGACGCATCACAGGACCCCTCGGCCGATCACGAACCAGACGAGGAGCAGCACGACGCCGACACCGACGATGCCCGCGTAGTTGCGGACGTTGCCGGTCTGACCACGCCGGATGACGCCGGCGCTCTTCGAGACCGTGGTCGCGGCCCCGTTGACGGCACCGTCGACGATGGTCCTGTCGAACCAGGCGATGGCGTCGAACGCCTTCCGACCCGGCCCGCCCATGAACGCGCTGACGGCTCGGTCGTAGCCCCAGCCATCGGCGAGGATCTCGGGCTCGACCGGCTTGGCGACCTTCTTCCAGTAGATCGCGAGGGCCGCCGCGATGCCGGCCAGCGCACAGGCGATCGCGAGCAGCGCGAGGAGCCCCTTGGCGTCGTACGCGGAGGTGCCGGTGATCTCGGCTTCGCCCGGCGCGACGATCGGGTGCAACCAATCCTCGAGCTTGTGCCGCCAACTGGACGGGATGAAGCCGAACGACGGCAACTGGATGAGCCCGCCGACCATCGCCAGACCGGCGAGCACGACGAGCGGGAACAGCATGATCGGCGGTGACTCGTGTGGCTTGAACTCACCGTGCGCACCATGCGTCTCGACCGGCTGCACGTCGTCGAGCGCATCGGCCTCGGCACCTTCGGTCGCCTCGTCGGCATGTTCGGGATGCTCCGCACTGTCGAGGTGGGCGGCTTCTGCTTCGTTCGCGTGGCTACCCCATCGCGCCTCGCCGAAGAACACCATGATCACCTGACGGGTCATGTAGAACGCCGTGAGCACGGCGGTCACCAAGCCGATCGTGTACAGCACCGGACCGCGCTCGGCGAGCGTGAAGAGCAGGATCTCGTCCTTCGACCAGAACCCGGCGAACGGTGGCACACCAGCGATCGCCAGCCAGCCGATGATGAACGTGGCGGCCGTGACCGGCATCACCTTGCGGAGCGCGCCCATCTTGCGCATGTCCTGTTCGTGATGCATGCCGTGGATCACCGAACCGGAACCGAGGAACATCAACGCCTTGAAGAAGGCGTGCGTGACCATGTGGAAGATCGCCGCGACGAATGCGCCCGATCCGACGGCCAGGAACATGTAGCCGAGCTGCGACACCGTCGAGTACGCGAGCACCTTCTTGATGTCGGTCTGGGCCACCGCGATCGTGGCTGCGAACAGTGCAGTGATCGCCCCGACCCAGGCGATGATCACGCTCACTTCGGGGGTGGCGGCCGCGAGCATCGGGTTCATGCGCGTCATCAGGAAGACGCCGGCGGTCACCATCGTCGCGGCGTGGATGAGCGCCGAGACCGGTGTCGGTCCGGCCATCGCGTCGGGGAGCCAGATGTACAGCGGCAACTGCGCCGACTTGCCGACCGCGCCGACGAACAGCAGCATTGCGATGCCGGTGGCCGTGCTCTCGCCGATCGCACCCGACTCCGCGGCGAGGTTGAGGTTCAGGTAGCTGACCGAGCCGATCGCCTGGAAGCCGAGGAACATCGCCAGCATGAAGCCCCAGTCACCGATGCGGTTGGTGACGAACGCCTTCTTGCCGGCGGTGGCGTTGGCATCCTTGGTGTGCCAGAACGAGATCAGGAGGTACGAACAGGTACCGACGCCCTCCCACCCGAGGAACGTGACCAGCAGGTTCTCGCCGAGCACCAGCAGGGTCATCGAGAGCACGAACAGGTTCAGGTAGAGGAAGAACTTCGAGAACTTCGGGTCGCCGTGCATGTACCCGATCGCGAACAGGTGGATCAGGAACCCGATGCCGGTGACGAACAGACACATGGTGATCGACAGCGGGTCGGCCAGGAAGGCCATGTCGATCTGCAGCGAGTCGACCGGAACCCACGAGAACAGCGACTCGACGTGGGCGCGCTCGGACTCGTCCATCGAGAGCAGGTCGAAGTAGGCGCCGACCGACACCACGAACGACAGCAGGACCATCGTCGCGGCCAGGTAACCGCTGGTCGGCTCGCCGAGACGGCGACCGAACAGCAAGATGAGCAGGAACCCGGCGAGCGGGAACGCGGGAATCAGCCAGATGACGTCGAGCATGCGCTTATTCGTTCCTACTCATCCGCGGAGCTCTGCCAGGTCGTCGGCCGTGGCGCCCGGTCGGCGCTTGAGGATCGAGATGATGATGCCGAGGCCGACGACGACCTCGGCGGCCGCGACGACCATGACGAAGAAGACGGCGGTCTGACCGTCGATGTTGCCGAAGCGGACGGCGAGCGCGACGAACGACAGGTTGACGGCGTTGAGCATCAGCTCGACGCACATGAACATGATCAGCGGGTTGCGTCGCACCATCAGGCCGGCGGCGCCGATGCCGAACAGGAGTGCCGACAGGATCAGGTAGTAGGTGGTGGTCGGCGTCACGGCGCCGAGCAGGGCTGCGTTCACCGGTCGACCTTCCGTTTGTCCTTGCGGGTCAACACGACCGTTCCGGCCACCGCGACGATCAACAGGACCGACGTGAACTCGAACGCGAAGACGTGGTCTTCGAACAGGTTGCGGGCGAGGGCGCTGATGTTCTGATCGTCGTCGGCCGGCAGCGGCGTTCCCTCCTGGAGGGTGTCGCGGGCACGGACCACGGCGGCGATGATCAGCCCGGCGACTGCGGCGCCGATCACGATCGCGGCCGGCCGCTGGATCGGGAACGGCTCGATCGACAGGTCTTCCGACTTGTCGACGCCGAGCAACATGATCACGAACAGGAACAGCACGACGATCGCGCCGGCGTACACGATGATCTGCACGGCAGCGAGGAAGTGGGCCTCGAGCGCGACGAAGTGGACGGCGACGCCGAACAGCGTCAGCACGAGCGACAGCGCGGCGTGCACCGGGTTCGGGCGCAGCACCACGCCGAGACCGCCGACGAGCACCATCGCCGATGCGAGTACGAAGACCAGGAGCTCCATCAGTAACACGCTCCATTGCGAGTTGTGCCAGGCACAACTCGCAATTCGTGGCGCGGCGTCATGCGTCGGTCTCCGACTGTGGGGGCTCGGGCGCACGTTCGCCGTATCCGAGCTCGTTGCTCCAACCGACGAGACCGCGGAAGGTCGCGTCGCCCGACGGCGACGTGGCGCGCATCCAGCCGGAGGTGTGCTCGTCTTCTCCGTCGCGCCAATCCTCCCACGGCAGATGCTTCGGCTTGCCCTCGTCGTCGACGAGCAACTCCTTCTTCGTGTACATCGCATCCTGGCACTCCTCGACGCACAGGTCGCAGTGGATGCAGCGCAGGTAGTTGATCTCGTAGACGAAACCGAAGCGCTCGCCGGGCGACGTGGGGTTCTCGACGTCGTTGTCCTCACCGCGCACGTAGATGCACTTGGCCGGGCACACCCCGGCGCACAGCTCACAGCCGATGCACTTCTCCATGCCGTCCTCGTACTTGTTCAGCACATGGCGGCCGTGGAGGCGCTCGGGCTTGGGGATCTTCTCGTCGTCGTCGACATGCGGGTCGTTCGCCTTGCCGTGCTTCTTGGCGTAGCGGCCACCCGAGTACTCGGTGGTGACCTGCTTGCCACCGAAGATCCGGTGCTGGCGGATCGTGACCGCAAAACCGTCCAGGTAGCCCATCAGTACGCCGCTCCTTCCCGTTCTCGATTCCGCTTGCTCACCACGAGCGCTGCATTGAACAGGGCGTAGGCGACGAACAACACCCCGACCGCGATCACACCGGCCAGCAGCACCGGGCCGAGGCCCTC
>CAXBAZ010000098.1:0-9089 GCA_963973395.1 uncultured Acidimicrobiaceae bacterium | reverse complement strand
CGTCAACGCCGCCATGGTCGGCACCGGGCCGGGTTCGCGGCGGTCGAGCCTGACCTCGTCGGGGACCAGCGCGAGCATCAGCGACGTCTCGGTGTGACCTGCATGCGGATCGGCCTCCGGCAAATTCGGCCACCAGATCAGCACCCGCCGGCGCTCGCGCTCGAACACCTCGGCCGCGCGTCGCAGTGCGTCGTGATTGCCGCCGTGGCCGTTGACGAACACCACCCCTGCCGCCCAGTCCGCCGATCGGGCCAGCTCGACGACCACGTCGGTCATCACCGTCGTGCCGATCGAGAGGGTGCCGGGAAACCCGGCGTGTTCACCGCTGGCCGAGATCGCGACCGACGGGGCGACGACGCAGTCGGTACGGCTCGCAGCGAGGGCTCGGGCGAGCTCGCTCGCGACGGTCGTGTCGGTGTGGAGCGGGAGATGGGGGCCGTGCTGTTCGCACGACCCGAGGGGCACGATGACGATCGGCGCGCCCACGTCGGTCCAGGTCATCGCGCCGAGGTCCATCGCGGGTCGACGTTAGCGATGGAGGCGACGATCGGGTGTGCGAGGCTCTGAAGGTGGACCTTCTCGACGCACGACACCGCGCCGTCATCGCCGAGGCCTGGGTCGACTTCGGGGACGGTCGGGCCGTCACCGCGACCGACGAGCTGAGCGCGATGGTCTCGACCAACCGCGTCTACCGCCTCAGCCTGGACGACGGATCGGCGGTGATCGCGAAGTCGTCGAGCTACGGATCGTTCTTCCTCTTCGCCGAGGACCACGACCGCCTCCACCGGACGAATCAGTTGCTCCACGGCGGGCCGTACGAGCAGTTCATGGCGAACGCGCTGACCGTCGACGGGCGGCCGTACGTCTACTACGACGGCGAGATGTGGGCCGTCTTCTACGAAGAGGTCGAGTTGCGCGACCGGCTGCCGAAGATCCTCACCTCGGGGCAGGTGCGCCGGCTCGGTGGTGAGATCGGACGCTTCCACCGCGCCTGCACGAGCGTGTCACGCATGATCCCGCCGCCGTCGAAGACCGCCAAGAGTGACGCCGTCCACTTGTTCGAGATGCTCGGCTCGCGGAACGCCCGCGACCACTTCGGGCTCGATCGCAGTCGACTCGATCTGGTGCGCCGCCACACGCATCGCCTGCTGACGACGATCCACGAGTCGGGGTACGACTACTGGCCGAAGATCCCGGTGCTCGTCGACTGGAACCTCGGCAACTTCTCGGTCGAGACCGATCCGCTCGATCCCGATTCGTTCAGGCTGTTCTCGCGCTGGGACTACGACTGGTTCCGGATCGAGTCGCGTCTGCTCGACTTCTACTTCCTGTCGAGGGTGTCGTCCCGCACCGGCGATCGGTCGGTGTTCACGTACGGCTCGCACACGCTGCTCGAGCCCCGCTTCCGGTCGTTCCTCCAGGCGTACCACGCGGCGTTTCCGTTGACCGAGGGTGAGGTCCGGTTCCTGGGTGAGGCCTACCGCTTCTTCCTGCTCAACTACGTGGTGCGCGAGGGCCGGCACTTCTTCCGCTACGAGTTCTGGCAGCATCTGCTGCACGACGCCGTCGATGTCCAGTTGCCCGCGCTCGACGAACTCGATCTGACCCCGCTCCTGCGCGCCCTGTTCTGAGCGGCACGCACGCCTCCGAGGGGAGCCGACGACGTCACGCGCCGACGGGCGACGATCGCTACTGCGAGCCGTGCGGCGGATCGTCGCCGGTCGGGTTCGTCGCAGTCGGGTTCGTCGCGGTCGGGTTCGTCGCGGTCGGGGTGGTCGCGGTCTGGCGGGCGATCAGGCCGCCGGTGACCCGGACGGGCAGGGACGTGACCTCGAACACGGCCCCCGCCGCCACCTGCACCGGAGCGCGTGTCGCTTCCAACAGTCCGCGACCGATGGCGCGGGTCGCTCGACGCCCCGAGGGCCGCCGCACCCATCCGAGCGAGACGAACATGCCGAGCGAGATGGTGGCGACGGCCAACATGATCCCGGTGGCGGCGACCCAGCCCCACCGCGATCCCGTCCACGGCAGGTTGGCGAAGTTCATGCCGAAGAAGCCTGCGATCAACGACAGCGGGAGCATGATCGCGGCGTAGACGGTCAGCACCTTGGTGACCTCGGTCGCGGCCCGCGCCTCGGCCCCCCGATAGGCGTCGAGGATCTCGGCGAGTGCACTCCGCGCTTCGTCGAGACCCGACGCGGCACGATTCGCGACGTCGAACACGTCAGAGAACTTGCGGCGGCCGAGGTCGTCGACGAGGGGCGATGTCGAGTGACGCAGCACGTCGAGCGCCTCGCGCTGCGGATGGACCGTGCGGCGGATGCCGGCGATGTCGGTACGGACCGCGCTGAGATCCTCGAGAAAGTCTCCGTCGGCGTTCAGCGCACGCGAGACGAGCCCTTCGGCACGATCGTCGAACGCTTCGAGCACGCCCATCAGCCGACGGGTGAGGGCGTCCGCGATCATCGCCAGGAGGAAGTCGGGGGCCACCGCCCCGAGTTCCGAACGGTGGTGCAACTGGCCCCACACCGCGTCGAGCGCAGGCGACGGGCGGTCGCGGATGGTGACCAGTCCGCGCCCGGTCAGGAAGCAGTGGACCTCGTACGTGCCGACCTGGTCGTCGCGCAGTCCGTGAAAGACCGCGAGCACGTGATCACCGAAGTCGTCGACCTTCGGCAGGTCGACATCGAGGATCGCGTCGCGGACCGCGAGTCGGTCGAGCCCGACCCGATCCGTGAGCGTGAACAGATCGTGGATGTCGTCGGGACCCGCCATCACGTCGATCCACAGCGGACGGTCGTCCGCGTCGGGCCACGACTCGGTGGCGGCCGCCCGCCCCTCGTCGTCCACGACCAGGGTTCGCGCCAGCACGATCGCCGAATCTACGGCATGCGCCGCCGCCCCGCAGCACTTCCGATCGGGCGACGGGGCGCCCGTCGTGCTCGTGAGCGCCGGGTGACATGCCGCACCCGGGCGCTCGGACGGTCGCGCCGGTTCCTCGGCGCGATGTCACGTCAGGGCGTGTTCGCGGCGCGTGGCGAGGCGCCTGATGTTGCCGAGGTGGCGCGCCATCACCAGTGCCGCCACGGCGATCGTGGCCGCGACCTCCCACACTTCCTGTCGCACGATCCCGACACCGATCGGGAGGAGGACGACGATCACGATCGACGCGAGCGACGCCGTTCGGGTCAGGCGTGAGATGACGAACCACAGGGCGACCAGCACCGCGAACACGACCGGGGAGAGCGAGGCGAAGATTCCGCCGCCGGTCGCCACACCCTTGCCGCCCCGGAACCGGTTCCACAACGGGAACACGTGACCGATCACCGCGGCGGCGCCCAGGACGTACCCCGCCGGTCGCCCGGCCGCGATCAGGCCCGCCCCGGCTGCCACCGCGCCCTTGGCGGCGTCGAGCACGAACACCCAGATGCCGCGGCGCCAGCCGAGGACCCGGGTCACGTTCGAGGCGCCCGGGTTGCCCGAACCGACCTGACGGATGTCGATGCCGTTCGCCGACGCGACGAGGGTCGCGCTCGGAAACGTTCCGACCAGATAGGCGAGCGGCACCAGCAGCCACCACATCGGCGTGGCTACCTCCTGCCGAGGGTGACGGGGGTCGGGCGAGCCGGCTTGGAGTGGTCCATCATCGGACGGGGAGCGGAGCCGCCGGCCACGCCGGCGAGCGCGGCCTCTCCGTGGCCGCTGACGCACTCGGGGTCGGGGCCGTCGAGCGGCAATCCGGTGAAGAACTTGGCTGCCATGCACCCGCCCTGGCAGGCATCGAACGAACCGCACGACGCACAAGCTCCCGCCGATTGGGGCTCGCGCAGCTCGCGGAACAGGTCGCTGCGCTTCCAGACCGCGCTGAAACCGCCCTCGCCGCGCACGTTGCCGGCCTTGAACTCGTCGTGGATCACGAACGGGCACGCGTACACGTCACCGACCGGATCGATCAGGCACACGACACGTCCGGCGCCGCAGAGGTTGAGGCCCGGCAGGTTGTCGTCGCCGAGTGCGTTGAGGTGGAAGAACGAGTCGCCGGTGAGCACCGGTCGATCAGAGTCGGGATCGCCGTGGACGAGCAGCCACTCGTAGATCTCGCGCTGCTGGGCATTGGTCGGGTGCAGATCGTGCCAGGTGTCGGCGCCGCGCCCCGACGGTCGTAGCCGGGTGATGCGCAGCTGGGCGCCGTACGCGTCGGCGAGCGACTTGAAGTCGTCGAGTTGGTCGACGTTGTGGCGGGTCACGACGACCGAGATCTTGAACGGGCCGTTGCGGTCGACGAAGCCGGCGTCGCGCAGGTGGTCCATCGCCCGGATCGCCGTGGCGTACGACCCGACGCCGCGCACGGCGTCGTTCGTCACCGCGTCGGTGCCGTCGAGGCTGATCTGGACGTCGAGATAGTCCATCGCCGTCAACCGTCGAGCCTTGTCGGCGTCGATGAAGGCCCCGTTGGTGGAGAACTTCACGCCGATGCCCTTGGCGATCGAATACTCGACGAGCTCGAAGAAGTCGCGGCGGATCATCGGCTCGCCGCCACCGATGTTGACGTAGAACACCTGCAGATCGTGGAGTTCGTCGAGCACCGCCTTCGCTTCGTCGGTGGTCAGTTCGTGCGGGTCACGACGACCGGACGAACTGAGGCAGTGGACACACTCCAGGTTGCAGGCGTACGTCAACTCCCAGGTCAGACAGATCGGAGCGTCGAGGCCGGTCTTGAGTTGGTCAACGAGTGCGGTCATGCAGCATTTCCGAGTCGGCGAGCGACGCCAACGCGCGCTCGAACGCCGGTCGTCGGTGGTCGGCGATCCCGCACGCGTCGAACGTGGCGGTGACCGACGGGTGGTCGGCGAGAGCCTGCACGACGCGCACCAGGTCGGGGTGCTTCACGAACACGAGTCGGCGCGTACCGTAGTGGTAGGCGAGGGCCCCGAACGGTTCGGATCGCAGCGCCACCTGGGGATCGAGTTCGAGGGCGCGCCGTGAGAATGTGCTCGCCGCGAGCGTCGACATACGCTCAGTACACGCCGCACATGCCGTCGATCGAGATCTCCTCGATCAACAACTCATCGGCCTCGGGCGCATCGACCGCGACGGTGGTGGTGTCGTCGGTATCGGCTGCGGTGGTGTCCTGGTCCATGGCAGCAGCGTACTGCGCATGCACGAGCCGTCGGGTACCAGCGGTCCGGTCGAGTGTTCAGTCGGTGCCGCGCGATGGCGGATCCGGGACGCCGTCGCGGGCGGAGCCGGGCTGTTCGACGTGGTCCAACGCGCGCCGGAGGAGCGGCCCGGTGTCGTCGGGCACACGCAGCTCGTCGACGTGCTGCTGTTCGGCATCGATGTGCTCGCGGAGCGGGCGGCCGCTCCGATCGGTGACCTGCGACAGGGCCGCCTCGAGGCCGGTCATCGGCGCTTCGACCGGGGGAGCGTCGACGGCGGGTGTCGTCGGGGTGTCGGCGCCGACCTTCGTGCGGCGGCGCGGCACGAGCACCAGGAGCACGATCGCCACGACGACCGCGATGATCACCGCACCGACACCGATCGCCCACACCACGCTCGACAGCGTAGCCGCCACTCAGCGTGCCGGCGTGACGGCGCTGATGAACTCCGGCTGCCGGCCGTCGAGCCGGTTCGTGGCGACCCGGACCCCGACGCGCAGCACCGCCCAACCGACCACGACGGTCAACGCCCCGAACAGTGTCACGAGCGCCACGAGTCCGCGGTCGGTCGCCCAGAACAGTGCCAGCGCGACCGGCACCGTCACGATCGTCAGGCACGCCAGCACGACACCGAGCAGCAGGGCGGCGACGATGCCCTTGCCCGACTCCCCGCCCGCGAACGGATTGTCCGAGTCCGGGATCGCGATCGGTACGACGGCGGACTGGACGACAGCGGCACCGGTCCCGGCCAGCAGGCCGCCGATCCCCACGCCGATGCCGGCAACCAGATAGCGCCACTCGTCCGTGGCCGCTGCGGCCGCGAGCGGGCCGAACAGTGCGAGCGGAGAGGCGACGATCGCGATGCTCCGCGCCTTGCCGCGCACGATCGCGGCCGGATCGACGCCCGACAGCAACTCGTGGGTCAGCGCGGGCCCGTCGCTGCCGAAGCTGTTGCCGGCCATGAACAGCACCGCCAGCTGGATCGCTCCGCCCACGAGCACCGCGCCGCTCCCGGCGCCGTCGCGGACGATCGCGGGCACGAGCACCGCCGCCATGCCGACACCGGCACCCGTGAAGGTCTCGAGTGCGGTGCGCGGTGTTCGGAAGCGGGTGAGGATGCTGCGCCACGCGACCGCTCCCTCCGGTCCGTCGCCGCACCACCGTCGTGCGACACGGCCGAGGACGCCACGTTCGGCATTGCCGGTGTCGAGCCCGCCGGCGCGCCTGATCGACAGGGAGAGCTCGTGCGCCGACCAGGTGAAGGCGGCGCCGAGCACGGGGATCCACACCGCCCCGGCCACGAGGTGCTGCCAGCGATCGCCGTCGCCCGCCAGCGCGCGGCCGATCTGGCCGGGCGGTGTCCACGCCAGCCCGTCTGCGAGGCGACCGCGACCGTCGGTGTCGAGCCGGCCGAGCAAGGTGGGAACGAACTGGAACGCTCCGTAGAAGCCGAGCCCCGCCAGGCCGACGACGATCTGTCCGGCGCGCGGGAACCGGCTGGTGAACAACGCGAGCAGGTTGGTCGCGGTGCGGGCGACGAGTAGCAACGACAGGAGCCAGGCGGCGACGGCCACCACCACGAGGGGCAGGTCGGTGGACGAACGGGTCATGCCGGCTCCGAGCCCGACACCGATCGCGGCCCCGGCCAACCCCGGAGGGCCGAACGCCGCGGCGGCGAGCAGCCCGATCGATCGGTCGCGGTCGGAGAGGGGTTCGGCGGCGATCACCCGCGGGTCGATCGGTTGGGAGATCCCGGCGACGATGCCGAATCTGACGACGGCGAGCAGCAGCAGTGAGCAGAACAGCACCGCGAGGTCGCCCGGTCGGTCGGCCGAGCGGGCGGCGATCAGCACCGCCAGGCCGCCCCCCAGACCCACCAGCGCCGACGCTGCCGTGGAGACGATCGCGCCGACCTGTTCGGCGCCGCCGTGGCGGATCGCTCCGCGCCACAAGCGCCACCGGAGGCGGACGAACGTGGCGACCAGGCGGCGCATCAGCCGAGCCACGCGAGGGAGCCGTCGTCGACCTCGCTGCCTCCGACCACGTCGATGAACGCGTCCTCGAGTCGGCGACCACCCCGGAGGTCGTCGGTCGGACCGCTCGCCACCACGCGTCCCTGATGGATGACGGCAGTGTGGTCACAGAGGCGTTCGACGAGATCCATCACGTGGCTCGAGAACACGACGGTGCCGCCACCGGCGCGGAACCGGTCGAGCATCGACCGCATCGTCCGTGCCGAGACCGGGTCGACACCCTCGAACGGTTCGTCGAGGAGGAGGAGCCTCGGCCGGTGCAGGAGCGCGGCGGCGAGCGACGTCTTCTTCCGCATCCCGTGGCTGTAGCCGGCGATCTGACGGTCGGCGTCGCCGGCGAGCTGGAGCGTCGTCAGCAGCTGGGTGGTCCGTTCGGCCACGAGTTCGGGGTCGAGTCCGCGCAGTTCCCCGATCGAGCGCAGGAACTCGGTGGCCGTGAGCCGTTCGAACAACTGCAGCGGATCGAGCACGACACCGATCGTCGACCGTGCCGCCCGCACGTCGGTCGCGACGTCGTGGCCGCACACCTGGATCGTGCCGGCGTCGATCCTGACGAGACCGATCACCGAACGCAGGGTCGTCGACTTGCCGCTGCCGTTCGGCCCCACCAGACCGAAGCAGCTGCCGGGCGGCACGTCGAGGGTGAGCGCGTCGAGTGCGCGGGTGTCACCGAACCACTTGGTGAGCCCGTGGATGCGGAGCGGGAACGCCACGGGTGGCGGCAACGACATGGCGGACAGTCTGCCGTGTCGTGGTGGTGTGTCGTCGTGGTGTGTCGTCGTGGTGTGTCGTCGTGGTGTGTCGTGGTGGTGTGGAGTGGTGTGTGCGGGCCGGTTCGTGTCAGCTGACGACCAAGCCACCGTCGCACGTGATGATCTCGCCCACCGTGAAGGCGCCGGCGCGGCTCGACAGGAAGATCGCCAGCCCGGCGATGTCCTCCGGTGTGCCCACCCGGCCGCGCGGGTTCATGCGGGCGAGGGCGTCCCAGTCGGTGTTCTCGACGTCGCCACCGCCGCCGACACCGGTCGACAGCATCCACGTCGGGAACGGACCCGGGGCGATCGCGTTCACGATGATGTGGCGCGGGGCGAGTTCGGCGGCGAGCTGCCGGGTCATGGCGTGGATCGCCGCCTTCGACGGACTGTACGAATAGGTCTGCAGCCGCGGGGGCCGGAGGCCGTCGATCGACCCGATGTTGACGACGCGGGCGGGATCCTCGGCGGTGGCTCCGGCTTCGAGCAGGGGGAGGAGCTGCTGGATCACGTAGAACGGCCCTTTGACGTTGACCGAGAGCACACGGTCCCAGCCCTTCTCGGGGAACTCCTCCAGTGGCGCTCCCCAGGCCTGGCCGGCGTTGTTGACGACGACGTCGATGTGGTCCTCGCGCTCGCCGATCGCGGCGGCGACCGCCTGTGCCCCGTCGAGCCCCGACAGGTCGGCGGGGATCGGGACGCACTCACCACCGAACCGCTCCATCAGCCGGTCGGCGGTGGCCCGGCACGCGTCGGCCTTGCGCGAGCTGATGTAGACCTTGGCTCCGTTGGCCAGGAAGCCCGCCGCGATCATCTCGCCGATGCCGCGGGAGCCACCGGTCACGAGCACGATCTTGCCCTCGACGGAGAACAGCTGCCGGATGTCCATGATGTGTCCTTTCGGGTCGCACGCATGATGGCGGATCGGCCGCCGCAGCAGCGAACCCGCTCGGGGCCGGTCGCGTCGAATGGAGAGCGACCGGAGGGGGTCAGACCACCCTCCGGTCGCCGCGAATCCGGCGTGGAGCGACGGCGGGCGGCCCGCTACGGTTGCTGGCTCCATGTCGTCCGACCTCTCCTCCGACGCGCGCGCTGACACACCGTCCGATGCGTTCCCCGAGCTCGGGGCCGAGCGGGAACGGCTC
>CAXBAZ010000097.1:0-9090 GCA_963973395.1 uncultured Acidimicrobiaceae bacterium | reverse complement strand
CGGGGTGTCGGGGTCGTCCCAGAGCCGCGTCTTGACGGGCTCGCTGGCGAGTGCGGACAACGTGGTCGGCCCGAGGAAGTGCTCGGCGCCCTCGGTCATCACCGGGACGACGTGGGCGCCCGCGTCGACCAGACGCCGGCTGATCTCGACGGCCTTGTACGCCGCGATGCCGCCGGTCACGCCGAGGACGATGCGCTTGCCGGCGAGCATGAGTCAGCGCAGGCGCGAGCCGGAGGTCGGACGTGCGCCGAGCGGGCGACGGCGGTGAGTTCGGCGGGCGTCGATCGGCAGGATCGTGAGCCGCAGCCCGGACATGATCAGGCGTCGGTGTCGAGGTCGCCCTCGGGCAGATCGAGCTCGGGTTCGACCGGGGACGGGGCCTCGGTCTGGACGATCTTGTCGACCGAGATCTCTTCGAACGCGATGCTCAACGGCTTGCGGGCCGTGGAGGACACCTGGGGCGGGATCATGTGGCCGAGACCATCACCCAGCTGGTTGAAGTACGAGTTGATGTTGCGCGCCCGGCGAGCAGCCAGGGTGACCAGGCTGAACTTGGAGTCGACGCGGTCGAGCAGACCCTCGATCGCGGGCGTCATCATCGTTTCGTGGCTGTTTGCCATGGACCAGCTCCTCAGTGGGTGCGATTTGCAGCCCGACAAGCTTACCGGGAGTTGACGCTTACCGGGAGTTGACGCTTACCGGGAGTTGACCTAGCGGCAGCGTTCGCGCTCGATGATCGACATCATCTCGTCGACGGTGCGGTCGAGGTCGTCGTTGACCACGACGTAGTCGGCCTGCTCGCGGCCGACCGGCTCTTCGATCTCCGCTTTGCGCAGGCGGGCCTGGACCTTGTCGCCCGGGTCGCCCCGGTTGCGCAGGCGCCGTTCCTGTTCTTCGCGCGACGGTGGCAGCACGAAGATGAGGATCGCCTGCGGATACTGCCGCTTGACCTGCTGGGCGCCGTCGAGTTCGATCTCCAGCACGATGTCCGGCGCGCCCGCCGCGTCGATGTGATCGGGACGTGGCGTGCCGTAGTAGTTGCCGAGGAACTCGGTCCACTCGAGGAACCCGTCGGCCTCGATGTGCTCCTCGAATGCCTCTGACGACACGAAGACGTACGCGTCCTCGGCCTCCCCCTGCCGTTGCCGGCGAGTGGTCCACGAACGACTCAACCACAGGTCGGGGTCGCGCCGCACGAGCGCATCGACGATGGTGCCCTTGCCGACGCCGCCGGGACCGGAGACGACGATGATCAGGCGGTCACGAGCCAAGCTGGTTCAGCAAGGACGCGCGTTGCTGTGCGCCGAGACCCTGCACCCGGCGGTTGTCGGCGATGCCGACCTCGTCCATCACACGACGGGCCTTCACCTTGCCGACCCCGGGGAGGGATTCGAGCATCGAGACGACCTTCAGCTTGCCGACGTTCGGGTCGTCCGAGTCGAGCGCCTCCCGGAGGCTCATCGAACCCATCTTGAGTCGGGCCTTGATGTCGGCCCGGGCCGCGCGTGCTTCGGCCGCCTTCGCAAGGGCTGCCATCCTTTGCTCAGGTGTCAACTGCGGGGGTGTTGCCATGTCGGTCAAACTACCGCGTTGCAATCCGCCAGACGCGCCATCCCGCGCTCGGTGGCGAACGTCACCATCTCGTCGGCGATCCGCACGCAGGCGCGCGGGTCCGCGAAGCTCGCCGTGCCGACCTGGACCGCGTGCGCCCCGGCGACCATCATCTCGATCGCATCCCATCCGGACGCGATCCCCCCGACACCGATCACGGGCAGATCTGGGTGGGCCAGACGGACGTCGTGCACCGCACGCACGGCGACCGGGTGGATCGCGCGACCCGACAGGCCGCCGCCGCCGTTCCCGAGCGACGGCCGGAGCGTCTCACGGTCGTACGTGAGTCCGAGGAGGGTGTTGATCAGCGTCACCGCTTCGGCACCCGCGGCGTGGCAGGCGCCGGCGACCTCGACGATCCGGTCGGTGTTCGCACTCAACTTCGCCCAGCGTGGGCGCCCACACGCAGCGGTCGCGGCGATCACCGCCGTCGACAACTCGACGTCGTGGGCGAAGATGCCGCCGCGGCCCTCGAGGTTCGGACACGACAGGTTCACCTCGACCGCGACGACGTGGGGCGGCGCGTCGGCGAGCATCTCCGCGGCGCGTCGGTAGTCGTCGACCGAGCGGCCCCAGATGCTGCACACGACGGTCGCGCCGGTGGCGGTGAGCGCGGGCAGTTCGTGTGCCAGCCAATGGTCGATGCCGGGCCCCTGGAGGCCGACGGCGTTGATCATCCCCTGCGGGGTCGGGTGCACCCGCGGTGCTGCGTTGCCGGCCCACTCGAACGGCGCGATCGACTTCGTCACCACGGCCCCGATCGACGCCAGGTCGAAGTACGGCGCGAACTCGGTGCCGTACCCGGCGGTGCCCGACGCCGTCATCACGGGGTGGCGCAGCTCGACCGACCCGACGGTCACGCGGGTGTCGACGCTCATCGAGCGTGATACTCCTGCAGGCTCTTGACAGGGAGCTCCGCCGGCGACTCCCCCATCCCCTGTGCGGCGGCGAGGGCGGCGCTGACCGTGGTCACGCAGCTCACACGGTGCAGGCTGGCCGCCTTGCGGATGTGCTCGCCGTCGCTGCGACCGACCGAACCGCGAGGCGTGTTGACCACGAACACGATCGTGCCGTCGGCGATGAGATCGACCGCGGTGCGGCCCTTCGCGCCGTCGGTGTCGGCGTCCTGTACCTTCCCGAGCACCTGGTCGACGACGACACCGAACCGACGGAGGTAGTCGGCGGTGCCGGCCGTGGCGACCAGACCGAGTCCCCGCTCGCGCAACCGCTGAGCCACGACGAGGCCGGCCGGCTTGTCCTGGTCGTTCAGCGACAGGAACACGGTGCCGTCGCTCGGCAGTCCGTTGCCGGCCGCGAGTTCGGCCTTGAAGAACGCACGTCCGAACGTCTCGTCGATGCCCATCACCTCGCCCGTCGAGCGCATCTCGGGGCCGAGCGCCGGATCGACCTCGGGGAAGCGGTTGAACGGCAGGACCGCCTCCTTGACGGCGACGTGCCCCGTCACGGGCTCGAGCAGCACCCCCTCCTCGCGGAGCTCGGCGAGCGTGGCTCCCAGCATGACACGGGTGGCGACCTTCGCGAGCGAGACACCCTTGGCCTTGGCGACGAACGGTACCGTCCGGCTCGCCCGCGGGTTCGCCTCGATCACGTAGACCGTCGTGCCGGCCACGGCGTACTGCACGTTGATGAGGCCACGCACGTCGAGTCGGTCCGCGATCGACGTCGTGTACGCCTTGATCACCTCGACCACCCAGTCGGGCAGGGTCTGGGGCGGGATCGCGCAGGCCGAGTCGCCCGAGTGGACCCCGGCCTCCTCGACGTGCTCCATCACGCCGCCGATCAGCACCTCGCCCGTGTGATCACGGATCGCATCGACGTCGACTTCGGTCGCACTCGCGAGGAACCGGTCGATGAGCACCGGCCGTTCGGCCGAGAGGCCCCCCTCGCGGCCGAGGCTGCCGATGCCGCTCAGCTCGTCCATCGCCCGCGCCAGGTGGTTGCGGTCGTGCACGATCTGCATCGCTCGCCCGCCGAGCACGTAGCTCGGACGCACCAGCACGGGGAACCCGATCTCGTCGGTGATCGACAGGGCCTGCTCGAGGTCGACCGCCGTGCCACCGGGAGGCTGCGGGATCTGCAGTTCGTCGCAGAGCTGGTTCCACTTCTCGCGATCCTCCGCGTCGTCGATCGACTGCGCCGAGGTGCCCGCCACGAGCTCGACCGGGATCTCGCCCGACAGCTTCAGCGGGGTCTGCCCACCGAGCGACACGATCACCTTGTAGGGCCGTTCGGCGGCGATGACGTTGAGCACGTCCTCCTTCGTCAACGGCTCGAAGTACAGGCGATCGCTCGTGTCGTAGTCGGTGGAGACCGTCTCCGGGTTGCAGTTGACCATGATCGTCTCGTAGCCGGCCTCGCGGAGCGCGAAGCTGGCGTGCACGCAGCAGTAGTCGAACTCGATGCCCTGGCCGATCCGGTTGGGACCCGAACCCAGGATGACCACCTTCTGCCGATCGCTCGCCCGCACCTCGCTCTCGTCCTCGTAGGTGGAGTAGTGGTACGGCGTCTCGGCCGCGAACTCGGCCGAGCACGTGTCGACGGTCTTGTACGTCGGGATCACGCCCAGTCGCTCGCGGGCATCCCGCACCGTCGTCTCGTCGGTGTGCCACAGCCACGCCAGCTGCGCGTCGGAGAAGCCGAGGCGCTTGGCGCGCTTGAAGTCACGGGCCGACACGTCGTCGACCGCCCGGCCCGCCAGTTCGTGCTGCTCCTCGGTGATGATCGACATCTGGTCGAGGAACCACGGATCGAACTTGTTGACGTCGTGGATCGCTTCGATCGAGATCCCACGCCGGAGCAGCTCACCGATGTGGAAGATGCGATCGGGCGTCGGCGTCGCGGTGCTCGCCAACAGGTCGTCGTCGGTCAGATCGGCGTACTGCTCGCTGACCGGGTCGCAGTTGAGCCCGAGGCGGCCCTGTTCCAACGACCGCAATCCCTTCTGCAGCGACTCGGGGAAGGTCCGGCCGATCGACATCGCCTCGCCGACCGACTGCATCTGGGTGCCGAGGATGCCCGTCGTGCCCGGCAGCTTCTCGAACGCCCAGCGCGGGATCTTGGTGACGACGTAGTCGATCGTGGGTTCGAAGCTCGCCGGGGTGGCCTTCGTGATGTCGTTGGGGATCTCGTCGAGCGAGTACCCGACGGCGAGCTTCGCGGCGATCTTCGCGATCGGGAAGCCGGTCGCCTTCGATGCCAACGCCGAGCTGCGCGACACCCGCGGGTTCATCTCGATCACGACCTGGCGCCCGGTCGCCGGATCGACCGCGAACTGGACGTTCGACCCGCCCGTCTCCACGCCGACGCGCCGGATGCAGGCCAGCGCCGCGTCGCGCATCTGCTGGTACTCGACGTCCGTGAGGGTCTGCTGCGGCGCGACGGTGATCGAGTCGCCGGTGTGCACACCCATCGGGTCGACGTTCTCGATCGAGCAGATGATCACGCAGTTGTCGGCGTGATCGCGCATGACCTCGAGTTCGTACTCCTTCCAACCGGCGATCGACTCCTCGATCAGGATCTCGCTGATCGGGCTCGCGCTCAGACCGTTCGCGGCCATCCGTTCGAATTCCTCGGCCGTGCTCGCGATGCCGGTGCCGCGTCCGCCGAGGATGTATGCGGGGCGGATGATGATCGGCAGACCGATCTCGGCCACGACCTTGCGGGCCTCGTCCATGTCGTGGGCGGTGCCCGACCGCGGCACCTCGAGGCCGATCTCGATCATCGCCTGCTTGAACCGCTCACGGTTCTCGGCGGTGGCGATCGCCTCGGCGTTCGCTCCGATCATCTCGGGCTTCCCCGGCACGCCGATCAGGCCGCGCTCGTACAGTTCCATCGCCGTGTTGAGTCCGGTCTGTCCACCGAGGGTCGGCAGCACCGCGTCGGGCTGTTCGCGCTCGATGATCGACGCCACGACCTCCCACGTGATCGGCTCGATGTAGGTGGCGTCGGCGAAATCCGGATCGGTCATGATCGTCGCCGGGTTCGAGTTGACCAGGATCACCCGGTACCCCTCCTCGCGCAGCACCCTGCAGGCCTGCGTTCCCGAGTAGTCGAACTCGCACGCCTGGCCGATCACGATCGGTCCGGAGCCGATGATCAGGATCGAGTGGAGATCGTCGCGGCGCGGCATCAGGCGTCCACCTTTCCGTGGATTGCGAGTTGGATTGCGAGTTGTGCCAGGCACAAGTCGCAATTCATCGTGCACCGACCTTCCCGGTGGTCATGAGTTCGTCGAACCGGTCGAAGAGATAGCGGCTGTCATGGGGGCCGGGGGCGGCTTCGGGGTGATGCTGCACGCTGAAGCACCGTTCGCCGGCCACCTCGAGCCCCTCGCACACACCGTCGTTGAGGTTGACGTGCGTCATCCTGACCTGCTTGCCGAGTCCGACGAACGAGTCGGCGTCGACCGCGAAGTTGTGGTTCTGGCTCGTGATCTCGATGGTGTCGGTGTGCAGGTCCTTCACGGGGTGGTTCGCTCCGTGGTGCCCGAACGGGAGCTTGACCGTGCCGGCGCCGAGCGCCCGGCCGAGCAGCTGATGGCCCAGGCAGATCCCGAACACCGGCACGTTGCCGACGAGTCGGGCGACCTCGTCGGTCGCGTACTGCACGACCGCCGGGTCGCCGGGGCCGTTGGAGAGGAAGACACCGTCGGGCTGCATCGCCAGGACGTCGGCGGCGGTCGTGGTGGCGGGCACCACGACGACGCGCCCGAGCCTCGACAGGTGTCGGACGATGTTCGTCTTGATCCCGTAGTCGTAGGCCACGATCAGGCGATCCGGCGCGTCGGACGCGGCATCGACGTCGTAGCTGTTCGACGTGGTGACCTGCGCGACGAGGTCGACACCGTCGGTGCCGGGCTCGGACGTCGCGGCGGCTCGGAGATCGGGCTCGGTCGCGTCACCGAAAGCGCCGGGCAGTGCCCCCGTCTCGCGGATGATCCGGGTGAGGCGACGGGTGTCGATGCCCGCGATGCCCGGGATCCCGTGCCGTCGCAGCAGCGCCTCGAGGCGGCCCTCCGGCCGATGATTGCTGTGGCGGCGGGCGAGGTCGCGCACGATCACCCCACGGCAGAACGCTCCGCGCGACTCGTCGTCGAGGGTGTTGACGCCGTAGTTGCCGATGTGGGGGTAGGTGAACGTGATGATCTGGCCGGCGTAGCTGGGGTCGGTGATGATCTCCTGGTAGCCCGAGAGCGCGGTGTTGAACACGACCTCGCCGGTCGCGATGCCGCCGGGCGCCGCGGCACCGATCAGCTCACCCTCGAACACGCTGCCGTCGGCCAGCACCAGCCGGCCCTCACGGATGGTCATGCCGACCACCTGCCGATCGCGTGAGCGATCGAGGGGCGGACGCCCGCCGGTGTGCGTGGCACGCTCGTCCGGCGGTTCGACTGATATTGCATGAACATGCAGTGTACCGTATGTTCTCTCATCACGTGGTGGCTGCTCGGTCTTTCACGGTCAGGTGTCCTTCCAGGATCGTGTGGATGACCACGCCTCGGAGCTCGACTCCGACGAACGGCGTGTTGCGGCTCTTGCTGGCGAGGTGGGCGGGGGTGACCTGCCAGGTGCGGGTGGGATCGAACACGGTCAGGTTGGCGGGTTCACCCGGAGCGATCGGGCGGCCGTGCCGATCGGCGACCCCGGCGATCGCGGCCGGCTTCCAACTCAGAGCCGCGACGACGTCCGCGATCGGCATGTCGAGGTGGGCGAGGCTCACGCCGAGCGCGGTCTCCAGACCCAACATGCCGGGTGGCGCCTGGTCGAGCGGCTGCTCCTTCGTCTCGGGGGCGTGCGGTGCGTGGTCGGTCGCGATCGCGTCGATCGTGCCGTCGGCGACACCGGTACGGACCGCCTCGACGTCGGCCATCGTCCGCAGCGGCGGGTTGACCTTGTAGAGCGCGCTGTACCCGGCGAGCAGGTCGTCGGTGAGGCTGATGTGGTGTGGAGTCGCCTCGGCGGTCACCGGCAGGCCGTCGGCCTTCGCGGCTCGCACCAGCTCGACGCTGCGCGCCGTCGACAGGTGGAGGATGTGCACCGGCGCACCCGTGAGACGCACGAGCTCGATGTCGCGGAAGACCATCAGCTCCTCCGCGATCGACGGCCAGCCCGGCAGTCCGAACGTCGAGCAGCACTCGCCCTCGTGCATCACGGCGCCTTCGGTGAGCCGCTTGACCTCGCAGTGCTGGGCGAGGACGATGCCGAGATCGGCGGCGTACTCGAGCGCCCGGCGCATGAGCAGCGGATCCTGTACCCCGTCGCCGTCGTCGGTGAACAGGTGGACCCCTGCTGCGGCCAGCTCGCCGAGCGGCGCCAACTGCTCGCCCCGGCGGCCCACGGTGATCGACCCTGCCGGGCGGACGTCGCAGAGGCCGGCTGCCTCGCCCTGGCGGCGGACGAACTCGACGACGCTGACCGAATCCTGGGTGGGGTCGGTGTTGGGCATCGCCACGATGCACGTGTAGCCGCCCTTCGCGGCGGGAGCCGGTCTCGATCGTCTCGGCCTCCTCCTTGCCGGGTTCGCGCAGGTGCGTGTGCAGGTCGACGAAGCCCGGGCTGACGACACACCCGGCGGCGTCGACGACCTCGTCGCCGTCCGCCGGGGCGAGCCGATCGCCCACCTCGGCGACCCGCCCGTCGACGATGCGGACGTCCGCGCGGCGTTCGCCCGTCGGGTCGACGACGGTGCCGCCGGTGATCAGGATCCGGTCGCTCATACGTTCTCCTCCAGGTTGCTGCCGCTGCCCAGCAGTTCGAACAGCACGGCCATCCGCACCGCGATCCCGTTCGTGACCTGCTGTGTGATCACCGAGCCGGGCAGCTCGCTCGGATCGACCGCCATCTCGACCCCACGGTTCATCGGACCGGGATGCATGATCAGCGCGTGCTCGGGCAACCGTGCGGCGCGAGCCGGCGTCAGGCCGAATCGACTCGTGTACTCCCGCAACGACGGCACCAGCGACTCGGTCATCCGTTCCTGCTGCATCCGCAGGAGATAGAGGACATCGACGTCGCGGATCACGTCGTCGAGATCGGTCGTGGTCGCCACGTCGACCGACGGTGGCAGCAGCGTGCGCGGCGCGACGAGTGTGACGTCGGCACCGAGCAGGGTGAACGCCCGGATGTCGCTGCGGGCGACCCGGCTGTGCTTGATGTCGCCGACGATCGCGATCTTCAGGCCGTCGAAGCTCTCGCGCCGGTTGAGCGCCGTGCGAATCGTGTAGCAGTCGAGCAGGGCTTGGGTCGGGTGAGCGTGCCAGCCGTCGCCGGCGTTGACGACCGAAGCTGTGGTCCACTGCTCGACCTGCCAAGGCACACCGCTCGAGTGGTGGCGGATGACGAAGGCGTCGACACCCATCGCGGCGATCGTCTCGATCGTGTCGCGGAGACTCTCCCCCTTGTTGACGCTCGATGACGACACGGCGAAGTTCATGATGTCCGCCGACAACCGCTTGGCGGC
>CAXBAZ010000096.1:0-9147 GCA_963973395.1 uncultured Acidimicrobiaceae bacterium | reverse complement strand
GCTGAGCGTCGAGTACCAGGAGATCGACTCGAGCCGGCGGATCAACCGGAACCACCTCCGCCCGCTCGTCCGTGAACGCATGGCGACCGAACCCACCACCATCGAGGAGCCCTGATGGCCGCCACCAAGACGTCCGACGAGTACATGGCGATCGCCGAGGAGGAACTCGAACGCTTCCGGGCGTCGCCGCTCCTGCACTTCGTCGACGGCGCCCCGGCGGCGAGCGTGTCGGGTGCGACGTTCGACAACCACACCCCCGTCGATTCGGCGTTGCTCGGCTCGGTCGCCGCCGGGGACGCCGCCGACATCGACGCCGCCGCACGAGCGGCCCACGACACCTTCGCCGACTGGTCGGGACGATCGGGCAGGGAACGTCAGCGGATCCTGCACCGTGTCGCCGACCTGATCGAGGAACGGGGCGACGCGATCGCCGCCGTCGAGTGCATCGACACCGGGCAGCCGATCCGGTTCATGTCGGCTGCCGCGATCCGAGGGGCGGAGAACTTCCGCTTCTTCGCCGACCACGCCCCCGACGCGGGCAACGGCCGGTCGATGCCCGACGAGCACCACGTCAACTTCTCCAGCAGATCGCCGATCGGTCCGGTCGGTGTGATCACGCCCTGGAACACGCCGTTCATGCTGTCGACCTGGAAGATCGCGCCGGCGCTCGCCGCCGGCTGCACCGTCGTGCACAAGCCGGCCGAGTGGAGCCCGTACACCGCCGCGATGCTGGCCGAGATCGCACACGAGGCCGGCCTTCCCGCCGGCGTCCTGAACACTGTGCACGGGTTCGGCGAGACCGCGGGCAAGGCGCTCACCGAACACCCACTGATCCGGGCGATCGCGTTCGTGGGTGAATCGGCGACCGGTTCGATGATCCAGGCCCAGGGTGCTGCGACCCTCAAGCGGGTGCACTTCGAGCTCGGCGGCAAGAACCCGGTGATCGTGTTCGACGACGCCGACCTCGAACGGGCACTCGACGCGGTGGTGTTCATGATCTACAGCCTGAACGGCGAGCGCTGCACGTCCTCGAGTCGTCTGCTCGTGCAGTCGACGATCCACGACGAATTCGTGGCGGCGCTGAGCGAGCGGGTCCGCGCCCTGCGGGTCGGACATCCGCTCGATCCCGCCACGGAGATCGGGCCGCTGATCCATCCGCGGCACTGCGAGAAGGTGCGCAGCTATCCCGCCAAGGCGGAGGAGGACGGCGCCACGGTGCTGATCGGTGGTGGTGACCCCGCCGATCCCGCAGGCAACTACGTCAACCCCGTGCTGTTCACGAACGCGACCAACGACATGCGCGTCGCCCAGGAGGAGATCTTCGGCCCCGCCCTGACGGTCATCCCGTTCGGCGACGAGGCCGAAGCCGTCGCGGTCGCGAACGACATCGACTACGGGCTCGCCGGCTACCTGTGGACCGGCGACACCGGCCGCGCCCATCGGGTCGCTCGCGACCTCGACGTCGGGATGGTCTGGGTCAACAGCCAGAACGTCCGCCATCTGCCCACCCCGTTCGGCGGCACCAAGGCGAGCGGCATCGGTCGCGACGGCGGGCCGGAGTACTCGTTCGAGTTCTACACGGAGACGAAGAACATCGCGGTCGCCTACGGCACACACACCATCCCGAAGTTGGGTCGCGTCTGATGGCCGTCACGCTCGCACCCGACGAGATCACAGCGGTCGCCGCCGACCACGAACGTGCCCGCCGCACGGTGACCCCGATCGACCCGGTCACCCGGCGGCATCCGGACATGACACTCGACGACGCGTACGCGATCCAGGCGGCGTGGATCGACCTCCAGGTGGCCGCCGGGGCGACCGTCCGGGGTCACAAGATCGGTCTCACGAGTCGGGCCATGCAAGTGGCGATGCAGATCGACGAACCCGACTTCGGCGCGCTACTCGACCACATGTTCGAGGCCGACGGAGCCACGTTGCGAACGGCGGACTACCTGGATCCGAAGATCGAGGTCGAGTTCGCGTTCGTGCTCGACCGGCCACTCGTCGCCCACGAGGTCACGGGCGAGGTCACGGTCGACGACGTCTATGCGGCGACGTCACACGTCGTGCCGGCGCTCGAGCTGATCGACGCCCGTTCGCATCGGATCCACCCGCTCGACGGGCGGCCCCGCACCGTGATCGACACGATCTCCGACAATGCTGCCAACGCCGCGATCGTCGTGGGGGACGGCTCGGTCTCGGTCGCCGACGCCCGCGACGGCCGTCTGCGGCGAGCCGGAGCGATCTGTTCGCGCAACGGCATCGTCGAGGAGACGGGGCTCGGCGCAGGCGTGCTCGGCGATCCCGTCGTCGGCGTCGTCTGGTTGGCCAACCGCCTCCGCGGACTGGGCATCCCCCTCGAAGCCGGCGAGACGATCCTGGCGGGCTCGTTCACGCGCCCGATCGATTGCCGTGTCGGCGACCACATCGAAGCCGATTTCGGCGACCTCGGTGTCATCACGCTCGACTTCACCTGACCTGGACTTCACCGGAACCGAAAGAGTAGGAACAGCCCATGCAGACGAAACTGTTCATCGGCGGTGAGTGGCGTGACGGCTCCACCGGCGCCACGATCGCCGTCACCAACCCGGCCACCGGTGATCACATCGCTGATGTCGCCGCCGCCACGTCCGACGACGCCACAGCAGCCTGTGCCGCCGCCGAGGCCGCACAGCGCGAGTGGGCGGGCGTCGCACCCCGTGAGAAGGCGGAGATCCTCCGTCGATGCTGGGAGCTCATGATGGAGCACCAGGGTGAACTCGCCGGACTGATCGTCACCGAGCAGGGCAAGCCGCTCGCCGACGCACGCGGCGAGGTCGCCTACGCCGCCGAGTTCTTCCGGTGGAACTCCGAGGAGGCCGTCCGCATCCGAGGTTCGCTGTCGGTGGCGCCGGCGGGGGGCAACCGGATCATCGTGCAGCATCCACCGGTCGGCGTCGTGGTGATCGTCACCCCGTGGAACTTCCCGGCGGCCATGATCACCCGCAAGCTCGCGCCGGCGCTCGCGGCGGGCAACGGCGTGGTGATCAAGCCCCCCTCGGAGACCCCGCTCACCGCGCTCCGCATCGCGGAGCTGCTGACCGATGCCGGCGTCCCGGGCGGGCTCGTCAACGTGACCGTCGCGGAGAGTTCCGGCGAATGGTTCGACGCGGCGGTCGACCACCCGGCGACACGGATGGTCTCGTTCACGGGGTCCACGCCGACCGGCCAGAAGTTGCTCAAGCGAGCCGCGGACCGGGTGCTGAAGACCGTGATGGAGTTGGGTGGCAACGCCCCCTTCATCGTGTTCGACGACGCCGACGTCGACGCTGCGGTCGAGGGCGCGATGGTCGCCAAGATGCGTCACTCCGCCGAGACCTGTACGGCCGCGAACCGGTTCTTCGTCCACGCCGACGTGGCGGCCGAGTTCACCGCGAAGTTCGCGGCGGCGATGGGCGGCGTCACCGTCGGTGACGGATTCGACGACGGGGTCGAGTGTGGGCCGCTCATCCACGACGACGCTCTGGACAAGGTCGCCGGCCTCGTCGACGACGCCGTCGCCGCCGGCGCCACGATCGAGCTGGGCGGCACCCGGCTCGACCGTCCCGGGAGCTTCTACGCCCCGACCGTGCTCGCCAACGTGTCGCCCGACTCACCGATCACGCGCGAGGAGATCTTCGGCCCGGTCGCGCCGATCATCACGTTCACCGACACCGACGAGATGATCCGTCAGGCGAACGACACCGAGATGGGCCTGGTCGGCTACGTCTACACCCGCGACCTGGCGCGGGGTCTGGCCGTCAGCGAACGGATCCAGGCCGGGATGATCGGGCTGAATCGGGGCTCCGTCTCCGATCCGGCCGCGCCCTTCGGTGGGATGAAGCAGTCCGGACTCGGCCGGGAAGGTGCGAGCGAGGGCATCTACGAGTTCTGCGAGACCCAGTACATCGCCGCATCGTTCTGACCGAACGGAGCGAACCAGGTTCGCTCCGTTCGGCTACTCGATGCCGAGCGAGTCGCGAGCGGTGCGAACCGCCCACTTGTAGTCGGCCTTGCCGTTCGGGCTGCGGTAGAGGGTGTCGACCCGCACCACGTGTTTGGGAAGCTTGTAGCTCGACAGGCGCCCGCGGAGTGCGTCGACGAGGTCGGCATCCGACACGTCGGAGCCCGGCGCCAGCTCGACGACGGCGGTCACCGCCGATCCCCACTTCGGATCGGGGACTCCGACGACGTTGGCGTCGACCACGACGTCGAGCAGCTTGAGCTCCTCTTCGATCTCCTCGGGGAACACCTTCTCGCCGCCGGTGTTGATCGACACCGAGCCGCGCCCGAGCAGCGTGACGGTGCCGTCGATGGCGACGGTCGCCCAGTCGCCGGGGATCGACCACCGCTGACCCGCGATCTCCCGGAACGTCTCGGCCGACTTCACGGGGTCGCCGTAGTACCCGAGCGGGATCGGTCCGCCGACGGCGAGCTGGCCCTGCTCGCCGGAACCGGGCTCCACCCGCCGACCATCCCGCGTGAACACGGCTGCGTTCGGCCCGAGGGTGAACGTCGCGGTCTCGGTGTCGGTACCGCCGGACGACGACTGCTTGGCGGCGAAGCCGACGCCCTCGCTCGAACCGAGCGCGTCGTAGCAGTTCAACGGCGAACCCTGCGCGTGTGCATGGGCGAGCAGCCGATCCTTCACCGGCTGGCTCCACATCACCCCCGACGAGGAGACCGAACGGACCGAGGCCAGATCGACCGGGTCGCCGGCAGCTCGGCGCCGGTCGAGCTCGTCGACCATCGGCGCGCAGAACACGTCGCCGACGATCGACACGGTCGTACACCGCTGCGTCTCGACGGTGCGCCACAGCTCCTCGACGTCGAACCGGCGACTCGTCATCGACACGACGGCACCGCCCGCGACGAGGTGCATGAGCGCGCCGATCCCGGCCGTGCCGTGCATGAGCGGCGACGCGGCGAGCTGGCGTGGTGACATCCCCGCCGCGTCGATCGTGTCGACGATGTGCGGGATGTCGTCGAGCGACTCGGGAACCGGCACACCCATCCCGACGAACAGCCGGGTGCTGATCGCCACGAGGTTGCGGTGCGGCCACATCACACCCTTCGGATGACCGGTCGTGCCGCCGGTGTAGAGGATCCAGAGGTCGTCGCCGCTGCGCTCGACCCGCGGTGCCGGTTCGGACGAGGCGATCACGTCTTCGTAGCCGACCGCCCAGTCGGCGACGTCACGCGGCTCGCCGCCGACCTGGATCCAGAGCCGCACGTCGGGCAGCCGCGCGCGAACATCGGCGAAGCGTTCGGCCAGCGCCGCATCGAACACGACCGCCCTGGCGTCCGAGTTGTCGACGAGGTACTCGAGTTCGGCCTCGACGTACCGGTAGTTGACGTTGCACGGAGCGGCCCGCACCTTGAACGCGGCGAACTCGCTCTCGACGTACTCGTTGCCGTTGTAGAGCGCGAGCGCGACGTTGTCCCCGGCACCGATGCCGACGCGTGCGAACGCACCGGCGAGGCGGGCCGATCGTGCCTCGAAGTCCGTCCACGAGCGCGAGACGTCGCCGCAGTGCACGGCGAGTGCATCGCCCCGATGATCGGCGATCGTCTCCCACGCGGATGCGAGACTGAAGCTCATGCGTGACACCTGACGAGGCACCGACCGTCGGATTCAGGCGAACGCATCGAACAGCTCGGCGAAGGCCTTGGCCTGTCCGCCCGTCGTCGACGACGGCACGACGATCGGGGCGTTCACGCCGGCGTCGAACCATGCGTCGATGCCGTCGCGGACCCGTGACGCCGATCCCGACAGGGTGCAGTCGTCGAGCCACGCATCACTCATCGCGGCGACCACGGCGTCCGTGTCGCGTGCCTCGAGCCCGGCGACCACGGCAGACATCTCCTCTTCGTAGCCGGCCTCGATCCAGTAGTTGCGGTAGTTGGGGAGGATGACGTAGCCCTGGAGCGTCTTGCGGTTACGGGCGCGGGCGGCATCGATGTCGTCGTCGATCACGGTGGGGATCATGTTGCCGATCCACATGTCGCGGTCGTCGGGGATCAACGCGAGCGAGTGCGCCATCCGGCTGCGGGATGCGTTGGCCCACACGGCCCCGTCGGCGACCTCGGTGGCGAGCCCGACCATCTTGTCGCGCAGCGTCGCCAGGACGACCGGTGGCAGCCCGCCCGTGCGGTCGGCCGCGGCACGCATGCTGCCGACGTACTCGCGCATGTCGGTCAGCGGCTTGCCGGTCTCCACGCCGAGGCGCTCGAGCACCGGTCCGTGGGTCACACCCACACCGAGCCGGAAGCGCCCTGCTGCGATCTCGTGCAGATAACTCGCCGAGGTCGCCAGGGCGGCCGGATGCTGCAGGTAGATCGGCTGGATCGACGTACCGAACTCGATCGTGCTGGTCACGTGGGCGATCGACAGGCACAAACCCATCGCGTCGCCGAAGCTCGGGCAGTAGATGCCGGAGAAGCCACGGCGTTCGATGTCGGCTGCGAGCTCGAGTGTCCGGGCTCGGCGTCCGGGCACGGCGGCGAGCGAGAGGGCGGGCATCCGTTCGGTCATGTTCGCAACCTACAAACTCGGTTCGCCGCACTCCCTGCCGAGCGTCACCGAGATGCCGGTCGAGTGTCGGTCGTCACTCGGTCGTCAGCAGGTGTCGCCACGTGTCACCAGGTGGATGCCCACTCGCCGGCGGCGGCGACCGCGGCGGTCAGCGCGGTACCCCACAGCAGGTCGACGACCGTGATCGTCCAGGTGTAACCCTTCGTCGTCGCCATGCTGGTCAGGTCGTACGTCCCGTAGGCCAGCGCGCCGAGCCCGGCTCCGACCAACGCGACGGTACCGATCCCCTCGAACTGTCCGACGGCGATCACCACCACGCCCACGACGTAGAGCACGTAGAAGAGTGCGGCCGCCACGACGTTCGGGCTGTCGCGCATCACGCCGCCCAGCTCCCGGCGGTACAGGCCCTTGGCGACCACGCCGAGCCAGAGTCCGTCGAGCACACCCATCGTGACGGCGGCTGCGACCAGGGCGGCGATCCAGTTCATGTCGGCGGTGTACCCACTCACCCGATCTCCGAATCCGCCGACCGGTGCGGCGCGCGCCGTGGCAGGTGGTCGTGGACGATCCGAACGCAGCAGGCCCGGTCTGGAATGCTGGCGGCGTGGGCGCGACCTCCGACGATTTCGACGTGATCCGGACCGCGGTCCGCCGGCTGTGTGACACGTACGGCAACGAGTACTGGCGCAGCCTCGAACCGGACCGCTACCCCGAGGCGTTCGTCGCCGAGCTCACCGCTCAGGGGTGGCTGTCGGCACTGATCCCCGAAGAGTACGGCGGTGGCGGTACGAGCCTGTGCGGCGCCTCGGTGATCCTCGAGGAGATCGCGGCGAGCGGCGGCAACCCGAGCGCCTGCCACGCCCAGATGTACGTCATGGGTACCTTGCTCCGTCACGGCTCGGAGGAGCAGAAGCGGCGCTACCTCCCGAGGATCGCGAGTGGCGAGACCCGGCTCCAGGCGTTCGGCGTCACCGAACCCGAGGCCGGCTCGGAGACGACCGCGATCCGCACGCGCGCCGAGCGCGACGGCGACATCTGGCGGATCAACGGCCAGAAGATCTGGACATCCAGGGCGCTCCACTCCGACCTGATGATCCTGCTCGCCCGCACCGCCTCGGCCACCGACGCCGACCGCCTCGGTGGGCTGTCGGTGTTCCTCTTCGAACTGCGCGGCGCCGACGGTGAGCTGGTGCCGGGTGTCACGATCAACCCGATCCCGACCATGATGAACCACAGCACGACCGAGGTCTTCTTCGACGACCTCGAGATCCCGGCGGACTCGTTGGTCGGTACCGAGGGCAGCGGCTTCCGGCACATCCTCGACGGAATGAATGCGGAGCGGATCCTGATCGCCGCCGAGTGCATCGGCGACGGCACGTTCTTCCTCGATCGGGCGAGCGAGTACGCCCGGACCCGCGAGGTGTTCGGTCGCCCGATCGGTGCGAACCAGGGCGTGGCGTTCCCGCTCGCGCGCGCCTATGCCAACCTGCGCGCCGCCGACCTCATGCGCTGGAAGGCTGCCGAGTTGTTCGATGCGGGTGAGCCGTGTGGCGCCGAGGCCAACATGGCCAAGATGCTCGCCTCGAACGCGTCGTGGGAGGCCGGCAACGCGGCGCTCGACACCCACGGCGGTTTCGGGTTCGCGGTCGAGTACGACATCGAACGCAAGCTCCGGGAGACACGGCTGTATCAGGTCGCGCCGATCAACAACAATCTCGTGCTCGCCTTCGTGGCCCAGCAGTGCCTGGGCCTGCCGAAGAGCTACTGATGGGCGCACCACTCGACGGTGTGGTCGTGATCGCGCTCGAGCAGGCGGTCGCGGCCCCCCTCGCGACCCGCCATCTCGCCGATCTCGGTGCGACCGTGCTGAAGGTCGAACGGCCGGGCATCGGCGACTTCTCGCGCAGCTACGACACGAAGATGAACGGTGAGTCGACGTTCTTCGTCTGGGCCAACCGTGGCAAGCAGAGCATCGAGCTCGATCTCAGGGCGCCCGTCGACCGTGCCACCTTCGACGCACTGGTCGCGGGCGCCGACGTGTTCGTCCAGAACCTCTCCGCCGCGGCCGGCGAGCGAGCCGGCGTCGACGCGGCCCACCTGCACGCCGCGCACCCACAGCTGATCGCGTGCGAGATCACGGGCTACGGCCGTGGTGGCCCTCGCACCGACGACAAGGCCTACGACCTCGCGATCCAGGCCGAGGCCGGCGCCATGGCGCTCACGGGATCCGCCGAGCAACTGTCGAAGGTGGGCTTCTCGGCAGCCGACATCTCGGCTGCGATGTACGCACTCAGCTCGATCCTCGCGGCGCTGTACCGGCGCAGCGTCACGGGCGAGGGCGCGGCGATCTCGGTGTCGATGCTCGAATCCCTGACCGAGTGGACGGCGCCGGCGGTCTACTCGGCGGCGCACACCGGCGTCGTGCCCGAACGCGCCGGACATCGACACGCGCTGATCGCCCCGTACGGTCTGTACGAAGTCGGCGACGGCACATCGGTGTTGGTGGCGGTCCAGTCGAACCCCGAGTGGGCCGCGTTCGCAACCGTGGTGCTCGGTGACGAGTCGCTCGTCGACGACCCGCGTTTCGTCGACAA
>CAXBAZ010000095.1:0-9173 GCA_963973395.1 uncultured Acidimicrobiaceae bacterium | reverse complement strand
CGCCGATGGCATACGGCACACCCGGACCCATCGTGGCCAACGTTCCCGACAGCGAACCGCGCATGCCCTCACGGAGCTTGATGTCGCGTGCGTACCAGTTGACGGCCGAACCCGAGTCAGCGGTCACGATCGCCCGGTCTGGAAGCCGTTTCGAAAGCTCCCGGAACACGAGCTGAGGATTGATCGGCTCGGCGTCGAGTTCGGCGCGCGCATCGACGATCTCCCACCAGCGCCGCACCGAATCCTCCACGCTCTCCCGCCAGGCCCGATCCGGCTTGCGCTGTAGCAGCGGGATGAGCTCGCGCAGCGTCGCCGCGCTGTCACCGACGAGGTTCACCTCCGTCGGATACCGAATCCCGATCATCTTGCCGCTGATGTCGATCTGGACAGCCCGCGCCTGGTCGAGCTCGGGCAGGAACTGCGTGTAGGGAAAGCTCGACCCGATCATCAGCAGCGTGTCGCAGCCCATCATGAGGTCGTAGCTGGCCTTGGTGCCGAGCAGACCGATCGAGCCGGTCACGAACGGCAGATCGTCGGGCAGGACGTCCTTGCCGAGCAACGCCTTGGCGACGCCCGCGCCGAGCAGATCGGCGACCTCGACCACCTCGGCGGCCGCCCGTCGAGCACCCTGGCCGACGAGGATCGCCACCCGCTCACCCGAGTTGAGCACTTCGGCGGCGTGGGCGAGCTGCGCCTGCGGGGGCACCGTGTCGGGCTCGGTCCAGCCGATCGACGAGGGCACCATCTTGAATGCGTGCTCCGGCGGCTCGTACTCGAGCTCCTGGACATCGGCGGGGATGATGATGCAGGTCGGCGTCCGCTCGGCGTACGCGATACGGATCGCCCGGTCGATCAAGGCAGGGAACTGTTGCGGAACGGTCGCCATGTGGACGAACTCGTGGGCCACGTCCTTGAACAGGCTCATCAGATCGATCTCCTGCTGGTAGTTCCCGCCCATCGCCGACCGGTTCGTCTGGCCGACGATCGCGACCATCGGCACGTGATCGAGCTTGGCGTCGTACAGGCCGTTCAACAGGTGGATGGCGCCGGGGCCCGACGTGGCCATGCACACGCCGACCCGTCCGGAGAACTTCGCATAGCCGCACGCTTGCAGCGCCGACATCTCCTCGTGACGGGACTGCACGAAGTACGGCGGATCCTCGGCGCGACCGAGCGCGGCCACGAGCCCGTTGATGCCGTCCCCGGGATAGCCGAACACGTGCTCGACGCCCCATTGACCGAGCCGGCTCCACACGTAGTCGCCAACTGTCTTCGCCATCGATCACCGACCACCTTCCGGACTCGCGAGCTCGACCTCTCTGTACCCGCCACGACGATCGTCATCCCCTCGACGTTCCATCCGGCTGGACACTGCGCTCGGTGACTGCGCAGGAGAAGCGTGTGGACGGGCGGTACGGATCGCGCGACGTGCCACCGGGTACGTGAACGACGGAAGGAATCGACGGAGCGAGATCCACGGAGGAAGGTCCACATGGCGAACTACGAGTTGAACGGTGACGCCGTCCGCAACGCCGAGCGGCTGATCGGCAACGGCAAGGTCGACTCGTCGACCGAGTGGAGCGACGGGCAGCCGTCGACCGACGACGAGAACGAGTTCATCGACGAGCACGGCTACGAGGCATTCGGGGAATGGCACCTGGCGATCGACACGAAGCCGGTGAGGAGACGAAAGGCCGGTACGCCTTCCCGTTCGGCGACTTCGAGAAGGTGCATCGCGACGGGCTCAACAGCGCAAAGCAGCGTGCTGCCCAATACGAGCACGACGAGATCGAGCGGGCGGCCAACGACCTGCTCCAGAAGTTGACCGGCTGACACGGCGCGACGCCTCGCGTCGGTTCGTGCGATCGACCGGTCGTGAACATCGCCCGGATCGGGTACGGCACCGACATGGGCGCAGCACCGACTCCGGAGACCATCTACGACCGCGCCAAGGAGGAGGGTCGCCGACGGCTGACGATGCCGCTGCTCGAACAGTCGGCGACCGGGTTCATCGCCGGCGTGACCATCGTCTTCGGCATCATCGCGCTCGGTGCGACCGAGTCGTTGATCGCCCCCGACCTCGGCGCCGGCGTCGCCACGGTCGCCGGCGCTCTGGCCTTCGGCGTCGGGCTGGTGTTCCTCGTCGTCGGACGCTCCGAACTGTTCTCGGAGAACTTCTTCGACCCTGTGGCAGCGGCGATCGACGAGGGCGGCCCTGCGGTGTGGGGTCGACTGCTGCGCCTGTGGGCGACGACCCTCCTGCTCAACCTGATCGGGGGTGGACTCCTGGTTGCCCTCCTCGTCATCGACGGCGCGCTCCCCGACGGCACACCCGAACTACTCGTACACGTGGCGGAGGACATCGCCGCCAAGCCCTGGTACGCGACCTTCGTCAGGGCGGTGCTCGCCGGCGCCCTGATCACACTGCTCTCGTACATGTTGTCGGCCTGCGACACCACGACCGCTCGCATCGTCGTGGCGTTCATCGTCGGATTCTTCCTTGCCCTCGGCCCCTTCGACCACGTCGTCGTGTCGGCACTGCACCTGCTGTTCGGCATCTGGGAATCCGGCACCATCGGCTACCGCGCGCTCTGGCGCAACCTCGCCGTGGCGACGTTGGGCAACATCGCGGGCGGATTGTTCCTCATCACCCTCACCCACACTGCCCAGATCAAGGCGAGCCGATCATCCTCGTGACGGCCCGTTCTCGTGACAGCGGTCGCCGACCGAGCGGTGTGCGCACGCAGGCGGCGCCGCGACATTGCCGTAGGGTCGAACGTGGAACGAAGGAGAACCATGATGGCGAGGAGCGAGCGAACGATCTCCGAGACCTTCGTGGAGCTCGCGGATTCGTTGACCAGCGACTACGAGGTCGGCGACTTCCTGATGCTGCTCGTCCAGCGGTGTGCGGAGGTCCTCGACGTGACCACGGCCGGCTTGATGCTCGAGGCGCCCGACGGCGTGCTCCGGCTCGCGGCGGGGCTCACCGCCGAGATGGTGGAGCTGGAGCAACTGGAGATCGACAACGAGGACGGGCCGTGCCACGAGGCGTATCGAACCGGCACCCCGGTCGTGGCCGACGACCTGGACCACAGCGACGCCGCCGAGCGGTGGCCATCGATCGTCGGCCACATGCGCGACATGGGTTTGAGGGCCGTCTACGCGTTCCCGCTGCGGCTGCGCGATGATCGTCTCGGGGCGCTGAACCTCTACCGCACGGCTCCCGGCAGGTTCGCCGACGACGACATCCGCCTTGCACAGGCGTTCGCCGACGTGGCCACGATCGGCATCCTCCACGAGCGGAAGCTGTCGGATGCCGAACTGCGATCAGAGCAGCTGCAGCACGCGCTCGACAGCCGCGTCGTGATCGAACAGGCCAAGGGCATCGTGTCGGCTCGGTCCGGCATCTCCCTCGGCGATGCCTTCGAGCTGATCCGCGGCCATGCCCGGAGCCACAACGCCCGGGTCCGCGATGTGGCTCGATCGGTCATCGACCACGGCGCCGCAGTCCTCGATCATGCTGCCGGCGATCATGCTGCCGGCGATCATGCTGCGGGCGATCATGCTGCGGGCGATCATGCTGCTGGGTCGCTCGACGACGAGTCCCACGATTGACCTGACACGATCGACCTGAGGAGTCAGGGACCCACGGCCCCGCCGGCGAGGCATAGACGATTCCCCGATCGGGTACGGCTTTGATGCCTCGTCACACAGTCTCCTGCCCACAGGAGTCGGAAAGGACCCGATGCTTCGACGTCATGCCGCCCGCCCCACGATCTTTCTCGCCGCGGCGGGGCTCGCGCTGATCGGCTGCGGTGACGACCAAGCCACGCAGGACGGCGCGCCCGTCGACCAGGAGAACGGCGGCGAGGTGCCCACCCCGGGGAACACGGCGTTCACGGCCGGCGACTTCGACGGCGTCGAGCTGCCGCGCGGCGCCGAGGAGGCCAGCGAGAAGGTCGAACGCGACGGCGTGATCAGCCAATCGTTCTTCGCGCAACAGACCAGCCCGGAGCAGATCATGGACTTCTTCTCGTCCTCGTTGGAGACCGACGGCTGGACCGTGGCAGAGCCGGTGAGCTCGCGCGGCACCGACTCGCTCGCCGGCGCATGGACGCGCGACGGGCGACGGCTCGAGATCTCGGCGCTGCTCGCCCAGGGCGTCGAGGACGAACGAACCCAGTTCAGCGTGGTCCTGCTCCCCGGCCTCGAGCCCGGCGAAGGCATCGAGGGCGGCTGACGACACGACACGACACGACACGACACGACACGACACGACACGACACGACACGACACGAGAATCCGACCCACCGACCCGCCACCACCACAACCCGACTCACCAACGAGTTGACCGACCCGACCCGCCGACAGAGTCGACCGACGAACACGAACAGGAAGCCCGACCCACCAACCCGACCGACTCACCAAACGATCGACACGACCGACGCCCGAGCCGACCAACAGGAAGGAGAGCCGATCGTGAATTCGCAGAGACCGTTCCAGGACCGTCGCGACGCCGGCGTCCAGCTCGCCGAACGTGTCGCCGATCTCGTGCTCGACCAGCCGATCGTGCTGGCCCTCCCGCGCGGCGGGGTGCCTGTGGCGTCCGAGGTCGCCGACCGGATCGGCGCACCACTCGACATCTGGGTGGCCCGAAAGGTCGGAGCGCCCGGGCGCGAGGAGTACGGCATCGGCGCGATCGCCGAGGGCGGCGGCGCCGTGTTCGTCGAACGGGCGATCGAGGCGTTCGGCATCGACGACGACCAGCTCGACGAACTCGTCGCAGCCCAGCAGCGCGAGCTGGACCGGCGGGTCCAGCACTACCGCCACGATGCCGAGTCGCCGGACGTCTCCGGCTGCGACGTCGTCCTGGTCGACGACGGGTTGGCGACGGGCGTGACCGCCCGCGCCGCGATCGCCGGTATCCGGAACAGCTCCCCCGCCACCCTGACGCTGGCGGTTCCGGTGGCTGCGCCCAGCTCAGCAGAGTCGTTGGCCGGATCTGTCGACGTGATCGCGATCGCAACCCCGTCCGGATTCGGATCGGTCGGCGAGTGGTTCGTCGACTTCTCCCAGACCACCGACGCAGAGGTCGTTCGACTGTTGGATTCCAACCGCGAGGCGACCGACCGCAACCGGGCCGGCCGCCACCCCGGAGACATCTGAGAGATGGCCGACGTGACCCGATCCCGCCGTTTCCCGATCGAATCCAGTGTCGCGCTCGATGGCGACCTCTCACTGCCGGACGCCGCCACCGCTCTCGTCGTGTTCGCACACGGGAGCGGCAGCAGCCGCCACAGCCCACGCAACCGTTCGGTCGCCGAAGTTCTCCGAACGCGGCGGCTGGGCACGCTGTTGATCGACCTGCTCACGCCGGACGAGTCGCACGACCCTCGGCTCCGGTTCGACATCGATCGCTTGACGGGGCGACTCGTCGGCATCGTCGACCAGGTCCACGCGGAACTGCCCCACCTCCCGATCGGTCTGTTCGGTGCCAGCACCGGTGCTGCCGGTGCACTCGCAGCAGCCGCCCATCGCCCACAGAAGGTGTCCGCCGTGGTGTCACGCGGCGGACGGCCCGATCTCGCACGAGCCTCGATCGCCCGGGTGATCGCGCCCACACTGCTCATCGTCGGCGGCGAGGATCACGACGTACTCCAACTCAATCGGGACGTCTTCGACGACCTGCCGGCTGGGTCGTCGCTCGAGGTCGTTCCCGGGGCCACGCACCTGTTCGAGGAGCAGGGTGCCCTCGACGAAGTGGTCCGGCTCACGGGCGACTGGTTCGAACGACAACTATCGCCCACCGGGCCGCGCAGCGGGTAGGGCCTCTATCGAGAAGAGCACCATGACACGACGAACCAGCCAGGACGACCGAGACCGCGTGCCGAGAACGCCGGCGATCGCGACCTGCTGTGACCGTGATCCCGTCCACAGCGCGGACGTCTCGCGGCTCACCGGACACGTGGCGACATCGCGGCGACGCCCACAACGATACGCACGTCCCGCACATGCGCCGCGGAGAGGCACATCGCGGCAACCCGAACTCCCCACTGCTGGACCGTCCGACCGGCCCCAGCTCGTGCGGACCGCAGCTCGTCGTGCAGCGACCGAGTCGGGCGCCCGAAGCCGCAGTGGGGTGAGCGCGATGGGTAGGACGATGGGAAGGAGTACATCATGACCACCAACGAACGCCGCCCTCCGGTCCACACCACGGACAGCGACCGGTTCCACACCGACGACATCGTGCGGCTCGCCCAGCCGCTGGGCGACGACCGGAACACGGACGGCCTGGACAGGATCGTCGAGAGGGTCGCGAGCGCCCGGCACGTCTTGATCGGGGAGGCGTCTCACGGCACGTCGGAGTACTACACGTGGCGGGCCCGGCTCACGCAACGCCTGATCGTCGACCACGGGTTCTCGTTCGTCGCGGTCGAGGGTGACTGGCCCGACTGCCGAGCGGTCGACGCGTGGGTGCGAGGCCAGGGCGATCAGCGACTCGACGCGGCCGACGTGCTCCGACGGTTCGACCGGTGGCCGACGTGGATGTGGGCCAACACCGAAGTCGCCGAGTTCATCACCTGGCTGCGCGATCACAACCACGCGCGGCGAACGGGTCCCGCCGTGGGGTTCCACGGACTCGACGTGTATTCGCTGTGGGATTCGCTGGAGCGTGTCGTCGACTACGTGAAGAGCCACCGCGTGCACGGTCACGATCCCGTCGCACTCGAGCACACGATCTCGGCGATGCGATGCTTCGAACCGTACGGCCAGGACCCGCAGCGCTACGCAGCTGCGACGCGACTCGTGCCCGACGGATGCGAGGAGGAGGTGACCGAACTGCTCGCGGATCTCCGGCGTCTCGCGGCTCGCACGGTCGACGGCACCGACGACGACTTCGACGCCCTCCAGAACGCGGAGGTACTGGCGGGGGCCGAGCGCTACTACCGCGCGATGGTCCGAGCCGACACCAACTCGTGGAACATCCGCGATCACCACATGGCCGACACGTTCGATCGCCTCGTCGAGCACCACGGAGCCGACGCGGAGGGCCGCGCAGCGCGAGGCATCGTGTGGGCCCACAACACCCATGTCGGCGACGCGCGGGCGACCGACATGGCGAACGCCGGGATGACGAACATCGGCCAACTCGCCCGCGAACGCCACGGTCGCGACGACATCGCGCTCGTCGGTTTCGGCGGGTTCGAGGGCAGCGTCATCGCCGGACGCCAGTGGGGCGCGCCATGGGAGGAGATGACGGTCCCCCGGGCGAAGCCCGACAGTCACGAGGCACTGGTCCACCGAGCGACGACCGAGCCGGTCTTCGTGGTGACGAGCGACGACGCGACCAGCGGCTGGCTCACCACGGCGATCCCCCATCGGGCGATCGGCGTGGTCTACCGACCCGGCCGAGACTCGGTGGGCAACTGGGTCCCCACGGTGCTGGGCAGCCGCTACGACGTCTTCATCGCATTCGGTACGACGACGGCATTGCACCCACTCGCCGTCACGGCGGACGTCGGAGGTGAACAGGAGACCCGCCCATGGGGAACATGAAGGCATGAGCGACGAATTGGCGAGAGACCACGGGAACCGGGACGACGAGACCGACCACGACCCGAGCAACCACGACGGAGGGCACTTCCGCGACGGCCACCGACTCGCGGGGGCGTTGAACCGTCGGAGCCTGCCCGAGCAGGTGGAGCTGGTGGAAGCCGCCCCGGTCGTGTCTGCCGTGTACGGCGTGCGCACGCTGGCGGCGGAACACCAACGTGAGCTCCTGACCCGCCTCGGACCGGAACGTCGCTCCACGATCTTCGCCGCGCTCCCTCCCGACGAACGCGCGCGGCTGCTCGGCACCACGGGAGCGCCACAGGAATGGCTCGACTCGCTCGAACCCGACGAGCGCGCGGTGACGAGCCGTCTGCTCCGCTACCCGCCCGAGAGCGTTGGCCGCATGATGACGCCGCACTTCATCGAACTACCGTCCGGGATGAGCTGCGATCGAGCGCTCGAGCTCGTCCGGCGCTGCAGCCCGCAGGTCGACACCGTGTACTCGCTGGCCGTGACCGACGACGACCGCTTCGCCGGCATGATCGAGCTGCGCGAATTGCTCGGCGCGGCCCCCGACGCACCGGTTTCGTCGCTGCTCACCGACCCTGGCCATGTGCTCGACCCGATGCAGGACCAGGAGGACGCAGCACGACTGCTGCTGTCGACCAACTCGCTCGCGATTCCGGTGCTCGCATCGGACGCCGGCGTGCTCGGGCTCGTCACGGTCGACGACGCGATGGAGATTCTCGCGCTGGAGGAGTCGGAGGACATCTCGCGTACGTCCGGTGCCGAGCCACTCGGCCAGCCGTACCTGGCGTCGTCATTGGTCCGGATCGCCCGCAGCCGCGCCGTCTGGCTCGTCGTGGCGGCGGCCGCAGCCGCGCTGACCGTCCGCGTCCTCGAGTTCTTCGAGGCCGAACTGCAGGAGGTGGTCGCACTCGCGCTCTTCATCCCGCTGCTGCTCGGCACCGGCGGGAACATCGGTGCCCAGGCGGCCACCACCGTGGTACGGGCGATGGCGGTCGACGACGTGGGCTTCTCCGAAACGCCGCGCGTCGTGTGGAAAGAGCTGCGCGTCGGCCTGATGCTGGGTGGCCTCCTCGCCGTGCTCGCCGCGCTACCGGTCTGGTTGATCTACGAGGCCAGGCTCGCCGCTGTCATCTCGTTGACGCTCGTCACGATCTGCGCGATCGCGACGATGGGTGGTTCACTCCTGCCGCTGATCATCGGACGCCTCGGCTACGACCCCGCCGTGGTCAGTGCGCCCTTCATCACCACACTCGTCGATGCGAGCGGACTCCTCGTGTACTTCACCTGTGCCGGAGTGATCTACCAACTCTGATCCGCCTGTCGGAGGGTTCAGGTCGCGCTCATCCGGGTAGGTGCCGAAGATGTGGATCGTGATCGCCCTCATCGTCGCTGCCCTCGCGCTCCTGCTCTGGCGGCTCGTGGTGATCGTGGCACAGCACCGGCAATCGCGTCCGGTGGACAGCGGCCATCCCCACGTCACCGACGTCGACCCGCACGGCTAAGGGCTGTCAGCGTCATGTCAACGCCATGTCGGTGATCGCCCACGGCGGCTCGCTGCTGCTCGGGATCGAGCTGGCGGGCGGACTGTC
>CAXBAZ010000094.1:0-9198 GCA_963973395.1 uncultured Acidimicrobiaceae bacterium | reverse complement strand
CTGAAGGCGATCGACATCCAGTACCACGATCTGCGCGCCGATCGCTGCCTCGCTCGACGGGTGGGCCTCGAGACCCTGGTGTCGGCCGCCGACGTCGAGACCGCGATGACGCAGCCGCCCACCACCACCCGCGCCTACTTCCGGGGTCGTTGCCTGCAGAAGTTCCCCGACGACGTCGTCGCCGCCAACTGGGACTCGCTGGTGTTCGACATCGGACGCGACCCGTTGCGCCGGGTGCCGATGATGGAGCCGTTGCGCGGTACGGCCCACCACGTGGGTAACTTGATCGACGAGTGCGATACTGCAGCAGAGTTGCTCGATCGACTCGGGCAGTGACGCCCGACCAGGGGAGGATCCGACATGGCTGAACGGACACATCGACAGAAACCGACCGGCGATCGCGAGACCGAGGTCGTCGAGGACGCTGCCCCGGCGACGAGTGAATCGGGCGAGAAGCTCAAGGCCGAGCTCGACGATCTGCTCGACGAGATCGACGAGGTGCTGGAGACCAACGCCGAGGATTTTGTGAAGTCCTACGTGCAGAAGGGCGGTCAGTGACGGTGGCGATGCCGTTCTTCGCCCCGACCACCGACCCGGGATCGAACTTCCCCGAGCTCCTCAAGCGGAGCGGCCTCGCGTCCGCGGTCGTTTCGGGCAGCGTCGACGTGCCGCACGCGACCACGTGTGTCGCGCTGCGCTACGCCGATGGTGTCGTGATGGCCGGTGACCGCCGCGCCACCTCCGGCAGCCTGATCTCGCACCGGACGATGGAGAAGGTCGTCCAGGCCGATCGCTACAGCGGTGTGGCGATCGCCGGCGCGGCCGGCCCCGCGATGGAGATGATCCGGCTGTTCCAGCTCCAACTGGAGCACTACGAGAAGGTCGAGGGCACCACGCTGAGCCTCGAGGGCAAGGCGAACCAGCTGTCGTCGATGGTCCGCGGCAACCTGCCCGCGGCGATGCAGGGGATGGTCGTCGTGCCGATCTTCGCCGGGTACGACCTGCGCCGTGACGTCGGCCGGCTGTTCGCGTACGACGTGACCGGTGGTCGCTACGAGGAGCGTGAGTACGTCGCCACCGGATCCGGCAGCCTGCATGCGAGCACGGTGATCAAGGTCGGGTTCAGCTCGTCGATGAGCCGCGAGCAGGCGATCGAACTGGTGTCGCGGAGCCTCTGGGAGGCAGCCGACGCCGATTCGGCGACCGGTGGGCCCGACGCCTTGCGCGGCATCTACCCGGTCGTCGCCACGGTGACCGCCGACGGCTGGACCCGGGTCGACGACGCCGAACTGGCGACCACGTTCGAATCGATCGCGTCCGAGGTGCTCGCCCGGTCCGAGCCGGTCGCCCCCGTGATCACCGACGTCGACGGAGACGGTTCGTGAGCACACCGTTCTACGTCGCCCCCGAGCAGGTGATGAAGGACCGCGCCGACTATGCGCGCAAGGGCATCGCCCGCGGTCGTGCGCTCGTTGCGATCCGGTTCGTCGACGGCATCGTGATCGTCGGTGAGAACCCGTCGGAGACGTTGCGCAAGATCAGTGAGATCTACGACCGGATCGCGTTCGCCGGAGTCGGCAAGTACAACGAGTACGACCAGCTCAGGGTCGCCGGCATCCGCGCCGCCGATCTCAAGGGGTTCCAGTATTCGCGCGACGACGTCGACGCCCGCACGTTGGCGAATCAGTACGCGCAGATCCTCGGCAACATCTTCACCCACGAGATGAAGCCGATGGAGGTCGAGATCCTCGTGGCCGAGGTCGGGCTCGAGCCCTCCGGCGACCAGATGTTCCACATCCTCTACGACGGCACCGTCGTCGACCAGCGCGACGTCGCCGTGCTCGGCGGCGACACCGACGTGATCGGCGAGCGGCTCGCCGAGGGATTCGCCGACGATCTCTCGCTCGACGCCGCGATCCAACTCGGCGTGGCTGCGCTCGCGGTGCCCGAGCGCGAGATCCCGCCCGGCGACCTCGAGGTCGGCGTGCTGGCGAGAGGTGGCCATCGGCGCTGCTTCGAACGGCTCTCCGACAGCGAGATCGCCACCCGGCTCACCACCTGATCGCGGTGGCCGACGACCAGACCTTCCACGACGACATCGAGGGGTACTGCACACCGTTGAGCACCGGCGGCGAACCGGTGGCGCTCCGGGTCTCGACACGGGCCGAGCGCTACGACGTGCTGGTCGAGCGGTGGGGACGACGCCGCGAAGCCGTGTGGAGCGCCGACGCCCTGCCCGGCTCGTTCGTCCCACCGCCGGCCGATGCCGATGCCGCCGGTTGCGGGGGGCCGGGGTCGGTGCAGATCCCGGTCGATCCCGCGTGGCGGTCGGGGTTCTACCTCGTGACGCTGACGGCGATCGACGGGGCGCCCGGTCGTGAGGTCGCCCATGCGTGCTTCGTCGTGCGAGGGCAGTCCGAAGCACACTCGCGGGCGCTGTACGTGCTCGACACGAACACCTGGAACGCCTACAACACATGGGGCGGTCGCAGCCTCTACACCGGAGGGACCTCCGTGTCGTTCGACCGTCCGTTCGCCAGGGGCATGCTGTGTCGCCCCGACGTCGACCGCGACGATCGGAAGTCCCGGCCGGTGCGCCGGGGCGAGACCCCTGACGCCGATGGGCTGATCTTCCAGGAGTACCGGACCACGAATTCCTACCCCTCGGCGATCGGCTCGTGTGGTTGGTTCACGCACGGTCGTCGCTTCGTGGAGTGGGCAGAGGGCGCCGGCTACGACTTCGACTACGCCGTGTCGAGCGATCTCGAGTTCGATGCCGGACTGCTCGACGAACGTGACCTCGTGATCAGCGTCGGTCACGACGAGTACTGGTCGGCGGGCCAGCGCGAGGCGATCGAGCGGCACGTCGCCGACGGTGGGGCGTTCGTCAGCTGCTCGGGCAACACGATGTTCTGGCAGGTCCGGCTCGAGCGCGACACGGCCGCGACGAACATGGTGTGCTTCAAGTACCGCGCTCACCTCGACGACCCCGTGGTCGGAGAGGGGCGCCCCGGCCGGATGACCGGTATGTGGGCCGACCCGCTGGTCGGCCGTCCCGAGTGGAGCCTGCTCGGCGCCGGGTCGGCCTTCGGGCTGTACCACCGCTTCGGCAGGTCCACGGTGCGCGGGGTCGGCGGCTTCGTCGTGTATCGACCCGAGCACTGGTTGCTCGACGGCACGGGGCTCGGCTACGGCGACGTGCTCGGGGCGGACGACGGTGTCGTGGGGTACGAGACGGTCGGGTGCCCGATCCAGCTCGACGAGTTCCAGTTGCCGGTCGCGGCGTCGCGTCCCGGCCTCCCACCGGTCGTCGAGATCGTGGCCCACGTGCCGTCGAGCAACCTCGGGGTCGGCGAGTACCCCACGTCGATCGCTGCGCTCGACGATCAGGGCGACCTGGAGTTCATCGCCGAGCGGATCTACGGCCGCGACGACGAGCCGAACCGTCGACGGGCCCGGCACGGCAACGCGGTCGTCCTGACGTGTCGGCCGTTCGGCGACGACGGGGGCGAGGTCGTCACGATCGGTACGACCGACTGGGTGTTCGGGCTGGCCGGCGACGCCATGGTCGCCCGGGTGACCGCCAACGCGCTCGACCGCACAATCCGCCGCCCGGTCTGACGGGCCGGGAGAGGGCGGCGCTCGGCGCGGCTCGACGTCCCGTCGTCGGCCTGGAGCCGTGTTCGTTTGCCACGTGGCCTCGATGGGTAGGGCCTGACTCGACCGACGAATCCGGTCGACCGACGAATCAGGAGGAACCCCGATGAACGACCGACACCCCGAACCAGCTCACGCACTCGACGACGCTGGCGGTGGCTCCTCCGGCCGATCGTTGGACGACGTGCTCGCCGAAGTGACGTCGTTGCGCGAGGAGGTCGAGGCGCTGCGCTCCCGTGAAGCCGGCAACCGGCAGACCGTCTCACCACACCGAGCCGGTGCGAACGGTGCCGGCGCTTCCCGGCGGCAGCTGCTGCGCGTCGCGGCCGGCGGGGCGGTCGGCCTGGTCGCCGGATCCGCGGTCAGCGGTGGCCAGCGTGCAGCGGCGGCCGACCCGAACGACGTCGTGAAGAACACATCGAACCTGGTCACCGACACGACGACGCTCGACGGAACGTTCCCGGGCCCGACCTTCAGCCTGTTCAACCGTGACGACGCCGAGAACTCCGCCGCCCTCTACGGTTCGAGCAGCGCGGAGGCACCGACGTTCCGGGCCGACAACGACACCACCGCCGGTCTCGGCGGCGTCGGCGTCGCCGGCAACGCGCCAGGGGGCCTACTCGGCGGGTGAGCTGCACCAGAGCGGCGGCGCCGTCTACGCCATGGTCACTCCCACGGTCCGGCGCGAGATCGCCGGTCCGACGTCGGCCGGGGCCCTGCACCCGGTCACACCCACACGGATCTACGACAGCCGTGTGGGGACGCCGTCGTTCGGGCGGCTGGAGCCAGGTCAGGCGCGGGTGATCTCGGTCGCCGACGGACGCAACCTGGACACCGGTGTCGTCACGGTGCCGGATCTCGTCCCCGCCGGTGCGACCGCGATCATGTACACCGTGACGGTCACCCAGACCGTCGGCCCCGGCTACCTGCAGGTCACGCCGGCGGCCGCGACCGGCATCACCGCGTCGACGATCAACTGGACCGAGGACGACACGACGATCGCGAACTCGTCGATGGTCGGGCTCTCCGACGATCGACTGATCCGGGTGTTCTGCCCGCCGACGGCGTCGACCCATTTCATCGTCGACGTGCTCGGCTACTACGCCTGATCACGGGCCTGACCACTGGGGCCTGACCGCGGGCCCGATCACGGGAGCGGACGTGCATCGCGGACCCGGCCGGGCCGGTGACTGACGAGCCAGTACCAGACGAAGAACGGGCGGAGGCGGCGCGGTTCGATCACGACCTCGTCACCGGCCCGGCGCAGCGTCGCGACGACAGAGGGGCCGGTGAGCGCGATCGCCGCCCGATGCGGAAGTTCGACGATCGCCGACATCGAACCCACCGGCCGGATCGACTCGATCTGGTCGAACGCCAGCACGACGTCGTCGACATGCATCCGGCGGGCGTAGGCGGTGATCTCCGCCACCGCCGGCGTTCGCACCCGGAGATGCGTGCGGTGGACCTCGAGCGTGGCCCGCGCCGTACGCACCGAGCTGGCCACGAAGGCCGCGCTGCACTGTGCCACCAGATCGTCCGGGAGCGGCGAGGGTGGGAGCGGCGGCAGCGGTGTCGGCGGGTCGGACACGTCGGCCATCCTGCCAGGCGTGGGCCGGAGTTCGCAGGCCGGTGTCCGCACCCGCGGCCGACCGGCGGGTGCGGACATGAGCCCTCGTCTACGCTCGTGCCGTGTCTGCGATCGACCTCAACTCGGATCTCGGTGAGTCGTTCGGCACCTGGAAGCTCGGTGACGACGAGGCGATGCTGGATCTGGTGACGAGCGCCAACGTCGCCTGCGGGTTCCACGCCGGCGACCCGTCGACGCTGCGGCGCGTCTGCCAGGCCGCTGCCGATCGTGGCGTGACGATCGGGGCCCAGGTCTCGTACCCCGACCTGGTCGGATTCGGCCGACGCTTCATCGACATGCAGCCGGCCGAGCTGCGCGATGCGGTGCTGTACCAGCTGGGAGCACTCGACGGGTTCGCCCAGGTCGCCGGCACCGGTGTCGGCTACGTCAAACCCCACGGCGCGCTCTACCACGCGTGTGTCAGCCACCCCGAACAGGCGGAGGCGGTGGTGCTCGCGGCCCACGAATACGATCCGTCGATGGCCGTGCTCGGCGCGCCAGGCTCACCGTTGCTCGCCGTCGCCGATGCGATGGGGATGGAGCCGGTGCCCGAGGCGTTCGCCGACCGGGCGTATCTCGCCGACGGACGTCTCGTGCCCCGCACCTCGGACGGAGCGGTGTTGACCGACCCCGCGACGGTGGCGGCGCGGGCCGTTTCGATCGCGGTGCACCATCGGGTGCAGGCGATCGACGGGACCGACGTCGAGATTCGGGCCCGCTCGATCTGTATTCACGGCGACACGCCGGGAGCGGTCGAGATGGCGCGCGCCGTCCGTGCCGGCCTCGAGGTCGCGTCGGTCGGCATCCACTCGTTCGTGATCTGAGGATCGGGGCCACGGTCGCGATGCGGACACTCCCGATGGGAACCAGCGCCGTGATCGTGGAGGAGCCGCGCCCGACACCTGCCGCGTGGGCCCTCGGGTTCCGCGATCTCGGGCTGCCGGGTGTCGTCGACGTCGTCCCGGCCGCCGAGACGGTGCTGGTGCGGTGTGCGGATGCAGCGTCGCTGCACGAGGCCTTGAGCCACCTCGACCGTGTCGTGCCGGTGTCCGTGCCCGAGGCGACCGGCACGGTGACGATCGACGTCGCGTACGACGGCGAGGACCTCGCCGCGGTCGCCGAGGCCGTCGCCCTGCCCGTGGACGCCGTCGCCGACATGCACAGCGCCGCCGAGTACCGGGTCGCGTTCTGTGGGTTCGCACCGGGATTCGGCTACCTCGGCGTCTTGCCGGCCGAGTTGCACCTCCCGCGTCGTCCGTCGCCCCGATCGCGTGTGCCGGCCGGCGCGGTGGCGATCGCGGCGACGTACACGGCGGTGTATCCCCGTCCGTCGCCCGGCGGCTGGCACCTGATCGGAACCACCGATCGGGTGCTGTTCGACGTGGAGCGCGACCCGCCTGCTGTGCTGCAACCGGGCACGATCGTCCGATTCAGGCGGATCGCATGATCGAGGTCGTCCGACCCGGGATCGCCTCGACGTTCCAGGATCTGGGTCGCCCTGGCCTGGCACACATCGGTGTCGGCTCCGCCGGTGCCGTCGACCTCGGCCTGGCGGCGCTCGTCAACCGGCTGGTCGGCAACGATCCGACGTCGGTCGTGATCGAGACGTGCGGCGACCTCGCGATCCGCACGGATGCGCCCGCGGTGGTCGCGAGCAGCGCCGGCCTGGCGCCGACGACGCTCACGCCGGGGGAGCAGCTCGTCGTCCCCGCCGGCGCTCACGGACGACTGTGGCAGTACGTCGCCATCGGCGGTGGCTTCGACGTGGGCACGGTGCTCGGATCCGCGTCGCGCGACACCTTGGCCGGGCTCGGCCCGGAACCGCTCGTCGCAGGTCAGCGGGTGCCGGTCCGCCCGGCGGCCGGTGGGTTCACCGGCGTCGATCATGCCCCGCTGCACGAGCTCGACCACGTTGCACGGATCCTGAGCGGTCCCCGGCGCGAATGGTTCACCGACCGGTCGTGGCACGCACTCCTGAACGCATCGTGGCTGGTGACGACGACAAGCCGGGTCGGTGTCCGCCTCCGCGGCGGCACGATCGATCGTGTGGACGACCGGGAACTGCCGAGCGAGGGCCTGGTCCGAGGGGCGATCCAGGTGCCGCCGGGCGGGGAGCCGGTCGTGATGCTGGCCGACCATCCGACGACCGGTGGCTACCCGGTGATCGCCGTCGTGCACCCCGACGACGTGGCGATCGTGGCCCAGCACTCCGCTGGGAGTGCGATCACCTTCCGCCGCTACGGTTGAGGAGTCCGTTCAACCACTGGGGGTGGTCGTATGTCAGACCGTATGCGCTTCGGAATCTTCATGGCGCCGTTCCATCGAGCCGGCGAGAATCCGACGTTGGCGATCGAGCGCGATCTCGAGCTCGTGCAGCATCTCGACAGACTCGGGTGGGACGAGGCCTGGATCGGCGAACACCACTCGGCCGGTACCGAGATCATCGCGTCGCCCGAGATCTTCATCGCCGCGGCGGCGGAGCGGACGAAGCACATCAAGCTCGGCACCGGCGTCGTGTCGCTGGCGTACCACAACCCGTACATGATCGCCGAGCGGGCGGTGCAGCTCGACCACATGACCCGCGGCCGCTTCATGCTGGGTCTCGGCCCGGGTTCGCTGCCCACCGACGCGATCATGCTCGGCCTCGATCCGACCGAGACCCGTCCGCTCCTCGAAGAGGGACTCGACGTGATCATGCAGCTCCTGACGACCGACGAACCGGTCACGAGCCGGACCAAGACGTGGAACCTGGTCGATGCCCGGCTGCACCTGCGACCGTACTCCGACCCCTTGTTCGACCTGGCGGTGCCCGCCGTGGCGTCGCCGACTGGTCCGCGGCTGGCCGGCAAGCACGGCATCGGCCTGCTCTCGATCGGCGCCACGATGGAGGCCGGCTTCGACGTGCTCGCGCTGCACTGGGACGTGATGGAGGAGCGTGCCGCCACCTTCGGGACGGTCGCCGATCGTGCGAAGTGGCGCCTCGTCGGCATGATGCACATCGCCGAAACCCGCGAGCAGGCGTATCGCGACGTCGAGCACGGCATCGTCCAGTGGTTCGACTACTTCCAGCACACGGCGGCGTTCCCTCAGATGGATGTGGGTGATTCCGGAGCGGTGCAGGAAGCGATCGACTTCGTGAACAACTCGGGTCTCGGCTCGATCGGCACCGCCGACGACGCGGTCGCCCAGATCGAGCGCCTCCAGAAGCAGTCCGGCGGATTCGGGTGCTACATGACGCTCGCCCACGAGTGGGCGAACCCCGAAGCGACGAAGCGGAGCTACGAGCTGATCGCCCAGCACGTGTTCCCGCACTTCCAGGGCCAGGCGTACAGCACGCTCGACGCGAAGGCCCGCGCCCGGGAGTCGCGCTCCCACCTCGCGGAGCGCAACATGCAGGCGGTCACCGACATGACCGAGAAGCACGCCGCCGAACTCGCCGCCAAGGACACCTGAGCCGCTCTGGCCGGAGGGGGTCGGGCCCCCTCCGGTCGCTGCAGGGGGTCCGACCTCGTCCGGTGTTACGGTTCGCGCATGGACCGCCGGATCTTCGGCATCGAGAGCGAGTACGGGGTCACGTGCACCCTGCGCGGTCAACGCCGTCTGAGCCCCGACGAGGTGGCGCGGTACCTGTTCCGGCGGGTGGTCTCGTGGGGGCGCTCCTCGAACGTCTTCCTCCAGAACGGCGCGAGGTTGTATCTCGACGTGGGCTCGCACCCCGAGTACGCGACACCCGAATGCGACTCGCTGTACGACCTCGTCGTCCACGACAAGGCGGGTGAGCGGATCCTCGAATCGCTCGTCGAGTCGGCCGAGCAACGGCTGGAGGAAGAGTCGATCCGCGGCACGATCTACCTGTTCAAGAACAACACCGACTCGGCGGGCAACAGCTACGGGTGCCACGAGAACTATCTGAC
>CAXBAZ010000093.1:0-9224 GCA_963973395.1 uncultured Acidimicrobiaceae bacterium | reverse complement strand
AACGGGTCCTCACGGCTCCAACTCCCTTCGGACCCGCTCCAGCCCGCGGTGGATCAGTGACTTCACCGTGCCCGGTCGGACACCCATGAGTTCAGCGATCTCACGCTCGGACAGGTCTTCGTAGAAGCGCAGCGCCAACGCGGTGCGGTACTTCTCGGGCAGGCCGCGGACGACCGCCCAGGTCTCGTCGAGGTCCGGTTCACCGAGGCGGACCGGCGGGTCCTCACGGATGCGGGCCGCGACCTCGCGCCGCCGGAGCGTGTCGCGTGCGAGATTCACCACGACCGTCCGCAGGTACCCGGTCGGGTTGGCAAGGTCGATGCGGTCGATCCAGCGCAGATACGCATCGTGCACCAGGTCCTCCGCGACCTGATTGGACCCGGTGATCACGTGCGCGAGCCGGACCAGACCAGCGCGTTCTCGCTCGAACAGCGTCAGCCGATCCTCCTCCCGCACGCCACAAGTGTCCACTGCCACAGATGACGAACGAGGGACCGGTTCGGTTGCACTCGTGTCCTGGTGCCGGGCGGCAACGGCTGTGCGACACTGATCGACGCATGGAGTTGCTGCCCCGGTACAAGTTCGAGCGGTTGGTCGCGGAGTCGATCGACGACCTTCCCGACGAGCTCCACCCGGTGCTCGACAACGTGGTGATCCAGGTACTCGACCGGCACCCGGACGAACCGTCGCTGCTCGGGTTGTACGAGGGAACACCGCACACCGAACGGACCGGCCACGAGGCGCCCGACGTGATCACGATCTACCGGGCCGCGCTCTGTGACGTCTGCGACGACCTCGACGAGCTCTCGGAGGAGATCTACGTGACGGTGATCCACGAGATCGCACACGCCGCTGGGATCGACGACGACGAACTCCACGCGATGGGTTGGGGCTGAGGCGACGACCGACGACTTTCGCCGGCACCACACGGCCGGATACCGTCGCGGCCGTGACGAACGTGCCGCCACCACCCGGCCAGGGCGGCACGGCCCCGGACGACCAGCCGCCGCCACCACAACCGCCGCCACCACCGCCGACCCCAGGCGCACCGCCGCCACCGCCGACCCCAGGCGCACCGCCGGCCCCAGGGGCACCGCCGCCACCGCCGACCCCAGGCGCACCGCCGCCGCCGCCACCGCCGGCGGGACTGACGGCCTCGCCGGGTGGCCGGGTCGCTCCGAACGGCCACGCCGGCACCCTGCATCGGGTCGGCAAGCTGTCGACCGCGACGATCGCGCTCACCGCTGTGACCGCGACGCTCGCACTCGTGTCGATCGCGACGTCGCGGGCCGCACGCGACGACGCGCAGGATCTCGTCGACGGCACGATCGGAGCGGAGGAATTCGTCGAGCAGGCGGCGCCGTACCTGCTGATGAGCGTCGTGCAGGGCGTGGCGACGATCGCGACCGCCGTCGTCACCATGATCTGGATGTTTCGGATCGCGCGCAACCACCGCACGCTCCACCGCGGTGGCACATGGGCGCCGGGTTGGGCGATCGGCGGATGGTTCCTGCCGCCACTCCTGTTCATCATCCCGACGCTGGTGTTCCGCGAGCTCTGGAAGGCGTCCGACCCCGACGTACCGATCGGTGACGACTGGCGCGCCAACCGAGCATCCCCGCTGATCCCGCTGTGGTTCGTGCTGTACAGCCTGCTCCCGCTCGGGTTGCTCGTCGGTCAGAACGCCGGCGGGCTCTCGTTGGGCGCCTCCGAGGAGGACATGGCCCGGCAGGTGCTCGACGGTCAGGGCACCACGGTCGTCAACGCTGCGGTCTCGGTCGCCGCCGCGATCGTCTACATCCTGCTCGTGCGCGGCCTCACCCACCGCCACCGTCGTCTCACCGGAGAAGCGAGATCCTGATGCCCCACCTGTACGTCGTCCGTCACGCGAAGGCCGGAGAGCGTCGACTGTGGACCGACGACGACACCAAGCGGCCGCTCAGCAAGAAGGGATGGAAGCAGTCCCAGCTGGTCGGCGAGCGGATCGCCAAACAGGGTCCCTCCGAGCTGGTGAGCAGCCCGTACGTGCGGTGCATCCAGACGCTCGAACCGCTCGGCAAGCTGATCGACGCGACGGTGCAACTCGACGAGCGGCTCCGCGAGGACGAGCCGTTCGAACCCGTGCTCGATCTGCTGCGTGAGCTTCCGGCCGGAGCGGTCGTGTCGACGCACGGCGACATCATCCCGGCCACCATGCAGGCGCTCACTCGCCGAGGCATGAAGATGAACACGCCACCCGACTGGCGCAAGGCGGCGGTGTGGGTGCTCAAACGGAACAAGAAAGGCGACATCGTGCAGGCAACCGTCTGGCCGCCTCCGGTCGTCTGAACCGGGCCTGTCCGGCCGGCGCATCGACCGACGGCGTATCGGTCCGACCGTGTATCGGTCCGACCGTGTATCAGTCCGACGTGGCGTCGGTCACCGGCGGTGCGTCGTCTCCGGCTGCGGCCTCGCTCATCGACTGACGGAACGCCTCGACCAGCCCGCGGATGTCGGCGGGAGGCTCGAGGTCGAGACACGTGTCGAGGTACGGCAGCGCCGCATCGGCCTGGCCGAGGAACCGGCCCTGGACGATGCCGAGGAAGCAGTGCGGATCGGCGTACGAGGGATCGATGTCGATCGCGGCGGCGAGCAGGTCGACCGATTCGCGGAGCGTCTCGGTGATCACGGCGGTGTCGGTCTCGCCGATCAGGGAGAGCGTCAACGTCCAACCCCGATACGTCAGCGCCTCGACGTTGTCGGGCTCGTCGTCCAGCACCTGCGCGTAGAGCGCGGCGGCTGCGGCCGGCTGTTGGGACTGCACGGTGCGGGCCTGGGCCAACACGAGTTGTCGTTCGTCGACCGGATCACCGGTGATCTCCTGACCGGGCAGCCGTTGCGCCGACGACGCGCTCAACGCCCACCAGACCACCCCGATCAAGACCACCACGAACGCCCCGGTGCCGATGCGGCGGGGCCAGTTCACGGGCGGTCGCGGCGGCAGCGCGGCTCGTCCCTCGTCGATCGCTCGCAACGTCGCGGCAGCCCGAACCGTGTACCCGTCCCTCAGCTCCCGGTAGTCGATGTCGTCGACGTCTCCGGCTTCGTGTTCGCGCTCGAGATCGGCCAGCGAACGAAGCAGGAAACGTCGCTCTTCCTCGAGCGCCGCGAGGCGATCAGGGTTCATCGCGTCGATCGTCGAGCGCCGCTGCGACGAGCTCGTAGTCGTCGTCGGTGGCTGCGCCGAGCCGGCGTGCCGCCGCCTGCCAACGCCGGAACGCGATGGTGAGACCGACGACGCCGATCACGAACGCCGCGGCCGGCAGCGCCCACGCGAGCGCCTCGATCCCGTCCGCGGTCGGCACGAGCAGCTCCTCACCTTCATATCTCTGCGTGATGTCCTGGATGATCTGCTCGTCGGTGCGGGTGCCGTCGTTGACACCCTGACGGATCGCGACACGGATCTGGTTCGAGGCGGTGTTGCGCGACTCGTACACGCTCTCGCCCTGACAGACCGGGCAGGCGAGACGTTTGGAGATCGACTCGATTCGTTCGTCGGGGGTGCGCGGCCCGGTGTCGCGCGTCGCCCCGAAAGCCACCAGACCGACGACGACGAACACCAACAGGATCCATCCGGGCCAGCCCTTGACCCGGCGGTTCAGGTCGGAGCGGTTCACGCGGCGCCCTCCCGCAGTGCCTGGAGGACCTGACTGAGCGGTTCGGCCTCGACCTCGGAGACGAACCGGCGGCGGACGAAGCCATTGGGGTCGATGATCCAGGTCTCCGGCACGAGCGCGACCCCGAACTGGTTGACGAACTCGAAGTCGGTGTCGTAGACGATCGGCCAGTCGCCGCCACGCTGGTCGAAGAACTCGTCGACCTCGTCCTGCGTGCTGTCGCGCACGATCGAGTAGAACTCGGCACCGTCGACGCCCAGCGCACGTTGCTGGTCGACGAACTCGATCAACTCCGGATGTTCTCGGATGCAGGGAACGCAGTTGTGGGTGAAGAAGTTGAGCACGACCCAACTCCCCTTGCGGCGGGACAGCTCGAACGTGTCGCCATCGGCGAACTCGCCCGAGACGGCCGGAGCCGGATTGCCCAGCAGCGGTGATCGCGACGGATCACCGGGCGACGAATCGGCGGCCACCAACACGACGAACAGGCCGACCACGGCGACCGCCACGATCCCGACGACGAATGGAGCGATCCGGCGACGGCGCGAACGACCCGGGTCGACGGGCTCGACGTGGTCGACGTGGTCGACGTGGTCGAGGGTGGGATCGTGGGTCGTCTCAGTCACGGGCCACCACCTCGACGGTGCCGGCCTCGTCGGTGCTCGTGTCGAACGGATCGTCCGCGTCGCTCTCGCCGGCCGATGCACCGTTGTCGGTCGGCCGATCGTCCGGCCGGGTCCACGCCTCGTCGGCGGAGGGTGTTCCGGTGGAAGGTTCGCCCGGGATGCGGGCCGAGACGGGGTCGAGCGGGTTCCGGCGGCGGGTGCCGGGGAATGCCGCCAGCACCGTGCCGAGCGCCATCAGCAGACCACCGACCCACATCCACAGGATCAGCGGCTTCTTGAACACCTCGATCCCGACCTCGGTCGCACCGACCGCCGGGATGTTGGTGCCCGCGATCGTCAGGTACACGTCGTGGGTCAAGCCCGTCCGCACGCTGGGTGTCGGCAGCGTCTCGCCCGTCTGCAGGTAGGTCGTGAACGCCGGAGCGTAGGCCTGGCCACCGTCGAGCCGCACGTCGGCGCGCACCGCATCGCTGCGGGCGTCGCTCTCGGCGAAGACCTCGAGCAACTCGAAGGTGTGCCCACTCCAGGCGACCTCCTCACCCACCTCGAGCTCGAGCACCGTCGATTCGGTGTAGGCGCTCGACGTGACGAGTGCGAGCGCCACGAGGATCACCCCGAGGTGGACGATCATGCCGCCGTTCGCCCGACCGACCAGTCCGCGCCACCCCTGCCGTCGGGTGGCGAGGACGATCTGGCGGAGCGCGGCGCCGGCGGCGAACCCTGCCAGGGCGATCGCGATCAGGGGGGACAGGCCGTCGGCGCCGAGCGCAACGGCGAGCGCGAGCGCGCCGACGCCACACCAGGCGGGCCAGAACAACCGTGTGCGGAGGAGCTCCTCGGATGCCTTGCGCCACGGCAGCACCGGGGCGACCGCCATGAGGAACAGCAACACGATGCCGATCGGCATCGAAAGACTGTTGAAGTACGGCGCGCCCACGACGGTCCGCCGGTCCTGGACGGCTTCGACGATCAGCGGGAACACGGTGCCGAGGAGCACCACGAACGCGAACACGGTGAAGACGACGTTGTTCGCCAGGAACGCCCCCTCGCGGGAGAGCGGCGAGTCCATCACGCCCGGCGAACGCAACCGGTCGCCACGCCATGCGATCAGGCCCAACGACACCACCGTGACGACCGCGAAGAAGCCGAGCAGGTAGCCGTCGACCTGTCCGGCGGCGAACGCATGGACACTGTTGATGATGCCCGACCGGGTGAGGAAGGTACCGAGGATCGTCAGCGCGAACGTGGCGATCAGCAGGCTCAGGTTCCAGACCCTGAGCATGCCGCGCCGCTGCTGCACCAGCACCGAGTGGATGTAGGCCGTGCCGGTCAGCCACGGCAGCAGCGAGGCGTTCTCGACCGGGTCCCAGGCCCAGACGCCCGACCAGCCGAGCACCTCGTAGCTCCACCACCCACCGAGCAGGATGCCGATCGTCAGGAATCCCCACGAGAACAGGGCCCAGCGTCGTGTCTCGAGCAACCATCCCTCGCCGACCCGCCCCGTGATCAGGGCCGCGATCGCGAACGCGAACGGCACGGTGAAGCCCACGTACCCGAGATAGAGGATCGGTGGATGGAACAGGACGAGGATGTGGTTCTGGAGCAGTGGGTTCGGCCCCCTGCCGTCGAATCCGCGACCGACCTCGGCGCCTGCCGCGAACGGGTTGGCCGGACCGAAGCTGATCAGCGCGAAGAACGCGCACACGACGAACATCACGACCAGCGCCCACGCGACCAGGTCGTCGTCGGCCCGTGAGCGGAAGCGCCATGCGACCGCAGCGGTGAACCCGGCCAGCACGACGACCCAGAGCAGGATCGAGCCCTCGAGCGCGCTCCACATCGCCGCGACGTTGTACACGCCCGGCGTGGTGCGCGACCCGACGCGCTGGACGTAGTCGATGGTGTAGTCGCGGGTCTCGAGCGCACGTTGCATCGCGAACGTGGAGACCAGTGCGCCGGCCAGGATCAGCCACGCGTAGTTCGTCGCCTGGCGCACGCCGCGCCGGTTCCCGGTGACGATCGCCAAGCCGGTCGACAGCGCGCCGACGCACGATGCCGCCAGCATCGTCACCAGTCCGGCGTGGCCGAGCGCGCCGTTCACGCTCACCGCGAGCATCGGATCAGACCGACCCCGTGTCGCACTCGCCGGCGAGTTCGTCGGCCTCGGTGAGGCGTTCGTCGTTCACGGCGACGTACTCGTCGGAGTGTTTGACCTCGACGCGGTCACCGAGGAAGGTGTCGGTCGTGGTGTCGAAGTTGCCGTGCACGACGACGGGGATGCACTCTTTGAAGATGCCGCCCGGTTCGCCGCTGTAGAACACCGAGATCGTGGCGTCGTTGAACGAGATGTCGAATGCCGTGTCGCCGGCTTCCGACACCACCGAGCCCCGCTCGACGACGCCCTGCAGGCGGAGGCGCCGGTCGGCGTCGCACCCCGAGCGTTGCCCGACCTCGTCGACGTTGCAGTAGTAGTCGACCGCCGACCGCAGGAACTGGGTGACGATCACGCCGCCCGCGACGAGCACGAGCCCGAGCACGATGATCGGGACGATGTTGCGGCGGCGCCGCTGGGCGGGCGCGACGTCGTCGGCACCGGTGCGGGGGGTGAGGTCGGTCACGGTCAGGTCCAGTACTTGTCGTCGTCGTCGATCCGGCCGCCGAGTCGACGCCCGTGACGGACGGCCCGCCAGGCGAATGCGCCGACGACGGCGAAGGTGATGGCGTAGCTGCCGTAGATGTAGCCGGCGTTGTCGATCAGCGCGATCATGCGGTCACCCCTTCGGCTCGGCGGGCGTCGAGCGCACGGTCGAGACCACGGTCGTCGAGCAGATCCTGCATCGCCATGCCCCGACTCCGGTGGAGCAGCAGCCACAGGTACAGCAACGTGAAGGCTGCCACGCCGACGAACAGGCTGAACAGCATCAACCCGTCCATCTTCACGTCGCCGGTGGGGTCGGCGACCGACGCGTCCTGGTGCAGGCTGCGCCACATCTCGACGCTGAAGTGGACGAGCGGGATCTCCATCACGGCGAGCAGGCCGATCACGGCACTCCGCCGCGCCCGCTGGCGATGTCCGCCGTCGAGGTTGCGCACGGCCAGATACCCGACGTACGTGACGAACAGCAGCGCGGTCGTGGTCAGACGGGCGTCCCACTGCCAGAACACCCCCCATGTGATCCGGCCCCACAGCATGCCCGTGACGAGGGTGAGCGCCATGAACACGACGCCGATCTCCGCGCTGGCGCCGGCCACCCGGTCGAATCCGAGCGAATGCTGCTTGGTGAAGAGATACAGACCCGAACACACCGCGGTGACGACGAACGCCAGGTAGGCGAGCCACACGGTCGGCACGTGCACGTAGAGGATCCGAACCGCTTCCTCCTGGTCACGGTCGGCGGGTGAGAACCCGAGACCGAACGCCACGAGCCAGCCCATCGCGACGATCGTCGCGATGCCGATCGCCCGTGTGGCCGGGGTGCCCGTGCCGCGTCGTCGGGTGGTGACGGTGTCGGCCAACGGTTCGGTGGGGGTCGTCGTCATTCCGTTTCGTTTCGATCGGGCTGGTCGGTCACGTGGACTCCTCGATCAGCGGACCGAACGCCAGAGCACCACCGACGCCGAACGCGACGGCGAACACGGTGAGCAGGCCGATCCACGGCCAACCCTCCGAGAGCGCCACCCCGCCGGTGCCGAGCGCTGCTTCCACCGCTCGTGTCGCCCCGATCAGGACGGGCGCCACCACCGGTAGGACGAGCAGCGGGAGCAACGTCTCGCGGCCCGAGAAACCGGCGGTGAGGCCTCCGTACAGCGTACCGACGCAAGCGAGCCCACAGGTCGCGGTGATCAGGGTTGTGACCAACACGACAACTCCGCCCAATGGGACGACCGCGCCGTACAGCAGCACGGCAGCGAGTACGAGCACGACTTCGAGTGCGGCGAGTTGGACGGCGAGCGCCAGCGACTTGCCCCAGAAGATCGCCAACGGGTCGACGCCGGCGACGCGCAGGGCATCGAGCGCCCCGTCGTCGTTCTCGACCGCGAACGACCGCTGGACGAGCAGCAGCAGGCTGAACAGCGTCGCCAACCACACGAGGCCGGGAGCGACCCGTTCGAGCACGTTCGTGGCGTCGAGGGCGAACGCGAACATCACCATCGTGACGGCCGCGAACGGCAGCACCTGGTTGACCAGCACCCGGCTCCGCCACTCGATCCGGAGGTCCTTCGCGGCGATCAGCCGTGCGATCCGCCATCGGCCGCCGACCGTCATGCGCCTGCCTCCACGACCCGTCCGCCGACGACGTCGACGACGCGATCGGCGAGGGAGCCGGCCCGTTCGAGTTCGTGGCTGGCGACGAGCACGGTCGCCCCCGACCCGACCGCCTGTCGCAGGATCGCGTCGAGTTCGTCGCGACCCGCGGCGTCGAGCCCGGCGTGTGGCTCGTCGAGCAGCCACAACTCGGCCCGACGGGCGACGAGACACGCCAGGGCGGTCCGCCGCTTCTGTCCTGCCGACAGCTTGCGGACCGTCACCGACGCCAGCCGACCGTCGGTGCCCATCCGCCGCATCGCGGCGGCGACCTCGTCGGCGGTCGCCCCCACGGTCGCACCCCAGAAGGCCACGTTCTCGGCGACCGTCAGATCGCCATAGAGGCCGTTGCGATGCCCGAGCAACCCGACACGGGGTCGGATCGCTACGCGCTGGGTGGCCAGGTCGAGCCCGAAGATCGAACCGGTCCCGCGGGTGATCGGGAGGAGCCCGGCGCAGGCCCGCAGCACGCTGGTCTTGCCCGCACCGTTCGGGCCGCGCAGCAGCACGATCTCACCGACCGCGACGTCGAGCGACGCCTCGGCCAGCACGGGGAATCCACCCAGCACCGCCACGACGCTGTCGAGCGCGACGGCGACCGGACCTTCGACACGTCCCCCGTCATCGACGCCGACG
>CAXBAZ010000092.1:0-9248 GCA_963973395.1 uncultured Acidimicrobiaceae bacterium | reverse complement strand
ACGCCGACATCGCCACCCGCACCGAATACACCGAACCACGCACCGACCTCGAACGGAGACTGTGCGAGCTCTGGTCAACGGTACTGGGCGTCGACGAGCCGGGCGTGACGCACAGCTTCTTCGAGCTCGGCGGTCACTCCCTGCTCGCGACACGGCTGGTCTCACAGATCAATGCTGAGCTCGGGATCGATGTCGGCGTCCGAGCGGTGTTCGATCACCCGACGGTCGCCGAGTTGGCCGCCGCGATGGAGGCGGGGGGTGGACAGGCACTCCCCAACCGACGGAGCCCGGTGGAACGTATTGACCGCGACGGTCCGTTGCCATTGTCGTTCGCACAAGAGCGGATGTGGTTCCTCGACCAGTTGATCGACGACCCAGCCGTGTACAGCATTCCGGTGGCCGTTCGGCTCGTCGGCCCACTGGACGTCCAGGCGCTCACACAAGCGGTGAATGCACTGGTCGTGCGGCACGAAGCCTTGCGGACCCGCATCGTGACGGACGCCGACGGCACACCGCATCAAGCGATCGACGCGTCATGGCAGTCCGATGTGATCGTGCACGACGTCGGCGAGGACATCGAGGAGTCCGACCAGACCGCAGCACTGACGCTGATGGACGAGTTGCTTCGAGCTCCGGTCGATCTGGCAGCGGGTCCGTTGTTCCGAGCCACGTTGTTCCGGCTCGGCGACGCCGAGCACATCCTTTTCATCGTCGTGCACCACATCGTTGCGGACCAGTGGTCGTTGGATCTGCTGTCCGCCGAGTTGGCCAGCCTCTACAACGCTGCGATCACGCCGACGGAGGCTGCGCTGCCGCCGATTGCCGTCCAGTACGTCGACTTCGCAGCATGGCAGCGCACCGCCCTCGACGCCGAAGAAGTCGATCGACAGCTCGACTACTGGTCACGCGAGCTCGATGGGTTGAAGCCGCTCGGGTTGCCGGTCGACCGCGCGCGGCCACCACTCGAAACGTTCAGCGGGGCCACGCTGAGCGCGCCGATCCCGGCCCACCTGCTGGACGCGCTACAGCAATTGTCGCGAACCGAAGGTGTCAGCCTGTTCGCGACGATGCTCGGGGCGTTCCAGGTGGTGCTGGCGCGATTCGGCGACAGCGCCGACGTCGCCGTAGGAATCCCGACGACGCAGCGTCAGAGTGTCGACCTCGAGCACACCGTCGGCAACTTCGTGAACACCCTCGTGATCCGAACGGACCTCACGGCCGCCGTGACATGGCGCAACCTGATCCATCAGGTACACACGACCGTGCTCGACGGCCGCGCCCACCAGGACGTACCGTTCGAAGTCGTCGTGAGGGAGATCGCGAAGGTGCGGGATCTGTCGCGGTCGCCGTTGGTGCAGGTGATGTTCAACATCTACCAGCCCGTGCCCTACGTGCGGAGGTTCGACGGGCTAGACGTCGCACCCGTGCTCGTCGACCGGCGTGTCGCCCAGTTCGACATCTCGACCCTGATCGTCACGCCTGACGGCGACCTCGATCCACAACTCATCGTGGAGTACAACGTCGACCTGTTCGAACAGCGAACCATCGACCGTCTGATCCGGTCGTGGCTCTCGGTGTTGGAAGCGGTCGTGGCAGATCCTGGTGTGCGGGTCGGTGAGATCGATGTGCTCGGTGCGGGGGACCGGTCGTTGCTCGACGAGTGGAACTCGACGGCGGAGCACTTCGCCGAGGACGGGTCGCGGGTGGAGGATCTGTTCACTGCGCAGGTGGCGCGCACTCCTGACGCGGTGGCGGTCGTGTCGGGCGACGACGAGGTGACGTTCACCGAGTTGGGGGATCGATCGAACCGGCTGGCGCATCGTCTTCGCGCCGCGGGCGTGCGCGAGGGTGACATCGTCGGCGTCGGCGTCGAGCGGTCGGTCGACATGGTGGTCGCCCTGCTGGCGGTGTTGAAGGCGGGCGCTGCGTACCTCCCGCTCGATCCCACGTTCCCAGCTCATCGTCTGGCGTTCATGGTGTCCGATGCGGCGGTGTCGGTGGTGGTGACGTCGGGAACAGCGTTGACCGACCGGCTCGCCGAAGCCGCCGACGATGTGGACGACGCTGCGTCCTCGCCGGTGTTCACGGTGATCGATCTGATCGCCGACCATGCCGCGATCGACGCCGAACCGTCGACGGTGCCGTCGGGCATGGACGTCGACGACGCCGGGCTCGCCTACGTGATCTACACCTCCGGCTCCACCGGCATGCCCAAGGGCGTGCAGATCGAGCACCGCAACGTCGTCAACTTCTTGTGCTCGATGCGCACCGAGCCCGGGTTGCGCGCCGACGACGTCCTCCTCGCGGTCACCACGCTGTCGTTCGACATCTCGGTCCTGGAGCTGTTCCTCCCACTGGTCACCGGCGCCCGGTTGGTGATCGCGGGCCGCGACGACATCATCGACGGCGACGGCTTCGCCCGGCTCATCACCACGTCCGGCGCCACCGTGCTGCAGGCGACACCGACCACGTTCTCGATCCTGCTCGACGCGGGCTGGGACGGCTCGGAGGGTCTCAAGATCCTCTGTGGCGGCGAAGCGATGTCACGCCAGCTGGCAGACCGGTTGACCGTCCGCTGCGCCGAGCTGTGGAACATGTTCGGTCCGACCGAGACCACGATCTGGTCGACGTTGCTCCGGGTCCGCCCCGACGACACCGGTCCGGTCTCGATCGGACGACCGATCGCCAACACCGTGTGCCGGATCCTCGACGACGCCGGCCACCAGCAACCCATCGGTGTGCCCGGTGAGCTGCTCATCGGCGGTGCCGGCGTCGCCCGCGGCTACCTCGGCCGACCCGAGCTCACCGCCGAACGGTTCGTCCACGACCCCTACGGCGACACGCCCGACGCACGCCTCTACCGCACCGGCGACCTCGCCCGATGGCGCAACGACGGCACCCTGGAGTTCCTCGGCCGCCTCGATCACCAAGTCAAGGTCCGCGGGCACCGCATCGAGCTCGGCGAGATCGAGGCCGTGCTCCGCGACCACCCCGACGTCAGCGACGCCGTCGCGATCGTGCGCGAAGACCACCCCGGCGACCAGCGCATCGTCGCCTACCTCGTCACCGCCGAAGGCCGCACACCCAGCACCACCGACCTGCGAGCAACCGTCGGCCGCGACCTGCCCGACTACATGATCCCGTCCACCTACGTCCTCGTCGACAACTTCCCCCTCACCCCCAACCTCAAGATCGACCGCAACGCACTCCCCGCCCCCGACCACGCCGACATCGCCACCCGCACCGAATACACCGAACCACGCACCGACCTCGAACGTGTCGTCGCCGGCATGTTCGCCGAGCTGATGGGTGTTCCCCGCGTGGGTGCCCACGACGACTTCTTCGAGCTCGGCGGTCACTCCCTGCTCGCGACACGGTTCGCCGCGAACATCAGGGCGACGTTCGGTCTCGAGCTCGACCTGCGAGAGTTCTTCGTCGCGCCGACGGTCGAGGGCATCGCCGCGTGCCTGCTCACGGCGGCGCCCGACCCGGCGCGGATCGAGCGCATCGCCCAGATCCAATGGCGCCTGACGACGATGTCCCCCGAGCAGGTCGCCGCGATGCTCGCCGAGAAGCGCGGCGCCGAGCGAGCTGACACATCGACCAGCACGTCCCCGGAGTCGCCATGACGTCCGACAGCGATTGGTTCGTCCGGTTCGCGCCGCTCAGAGCGCCACGTCTGCGGCTGTTCTGCTTCCCCTACGCCGGTGGCGGCGCCGCGATCCATCGGCGATGGCAGGAGCAACTGCCGGACGGTGTCGAGGTCTGGTCGGTTCGGATGCCAGGGCGCGAGGTGCGGCTCCGCGAGCAGGCCTTCTTCCGGATGACGCCGCTCATCGATGCGCTCGAGCGCGAGTTCGCCGCTCTCGACGAGTTGCCGTTCGCGATCTTCGGGCACAGCCTCGGTGCGCTGACGGGGTACGAGACGGCACGACGGCTCGAACGCTCGGGCGTCGGCCCCGGCCACGTCTTCGTCTCGGCGCACCGTGCGCCACAGCTCCCCTTGCGCATGTCAGCGGTGCACCTCGCCGACGACGAGACGATACTGCGGCGCCTCCGACGGTACGGAGGCACGCCACGCGAGATCTACGATCATCCCGAGCTCATCGCAGCGCTGCTCCCGAGCCTGCGGTGCGACTTCGCGGTCTCCGAGACGTACCGATATCAGGATCCGACGCGCCTCGCGGCCTCGTTGACCGCGTTCGCCGGTCGCGGCGACGATGGAGCGGACGAGACCGCGATGGAGCCGTGGCGGGAGGTCGTGGACGGCAAGTTCCGGCTCCACCTGTTCGACGGTGGCCACTTCTTCTGGAACGACGACCCCCGCCCGGTGTTGCGTCAGATCGCGTCCGACCTCAGGTGGGCGTTCCCCCACCTGCTCGGACCAGGCTGACACACCCTCCGAATCCGGCTCAGTACCCCGCGTCGTCGAGCTCGTTCAGCAGCGCATCCGTCAGATCGGACGCGCTCAGCTCGTCGAGGTCGTCCTCGGTCGTCTCCGGCACCTGGCTCGAACCCCGCTCGGCAGCACCCGCGTCGAAGTCGACTCGATCGGCGAGCAGCTCGACGATGTGGGCCGAGAGGTGCTCCAGCGTCGGTTGCTCGAACGCCAGGGTCGTCGGCAGGGTGCGGCCGACGATCGCCGAGAGCCGATTGCTCAGCTCGACCGCCATCAACGAGTCGAGGCCGAGGTCGATCAGCCCGTCCCGGGCATTCACGGGGAACTGCTCGTCCAGCCCGAGCACCAGCAGCAGCTGACGCCGGGCCTCGTCGGTCACACGATCGCGCCGTTGGTCGGCGCGGAGCTCGCTCAGCTCCGACACGATGTCGCCTGCTCGGTCCGGGATCCGGTCGGCGACGGCACCCCGTTGCTCGGCGCTCGCCAGCTCACGGAGGAGTGGCGGCACACGATGCTTCGAGAAGAAGTGCAGCAGCGACGACCAGCGCAGCCGCATGATCGCGACCTGTGCGAGACCGTCGACGACCGCCGCCTGCAACGCCCGCGTGCCGTCGACCGGATCCAGGGCGACGATCCCCTGCGACTCCCAACGGCGGAGCGCATCCTCCCCGAGCCGGGCCGCCATGCCGACAGTCTTCCAGGGCCCCCAGTCGATGCTCTGGGCCGGCAGGCCGCGGGCTCGGCGTCGATGGGCGAGTGCGTCGAGCCAGGCGTTCGCAGCTGCGTAGTTGGCCTGGCCGGGCGCGCCGAGGACCGCAGCACCGGCGGAGAACAGGATCACGTGATCGGGGTGATGCGGATCGCACGCCGCGAGCAGCGAGCGAGCACCCTGGACCTTCGGTCGGAGCACCCGTTCGTACTGATCTTCCCCGAGGTCGCGGAGCATCGCGTCGTCGAGGACGCCGGCTGCGTGAACGACGCCGGTGAGCGGTGTGCCGTCGGCGATGGCCTTGTCGACCAGGGCCCGCACGGCGTCGGCCTCGGCGATGTCGACCGTGGCGACCCGGACCTCGGTCCCTGCCCCCCGCATGGCCTCGATCGCAGCGAGCGTCGGTGGCGCGGGCGCACGCCGTCCACACAGCACGAGGCGATCGGCACCCTCACGGGCGAGCTGCTCCGCGACCGCGAAGCCGAGCCCGCCGAGGCCGCCCGACACGACCCACGTCCCCCCGGCGTCGGCGACGTTCCATCCGACCGACGCGGTGACCACGATCTTGCCGATCTGGCGGGCCTGCGCCATGAACCGGAACGCGTCGATGCTGTGTCGGATGTCGAACACCGTCATCGGGAGCGGCCGGAGGGTCCCGCGCTCGAAGTCGTCGCGGAGCGCATCGAACCGGTCGGCGATGAGGTCGGGCGTCTCGACGCACGCCTCCCCGAGGTAGATCACCTCGTATTCGGCGTCCGGTCGCGATTCGTGGAAGCGGTCCCTGTCCCAGACCCCCGCCATCCCGATCTCCATGAACCGCCCGTTCGGCGCGAGCACCGCGACGCTCGCAGCGATCGAGTCCCCGGTCAGGGAGTTGAGGACGAGGTCGACACCGGCGCCATCGGTGTCCCGCATGATCTCGTCGGCGAAGTCGGTGCTGCGCGAGTCATAGACGTGCCGGATCCCCGCCGCCCGCAGCACCGCCCGCTTGGCATCGGACCCTGCGGTCGCGAAGATCTCGGCACCGGCCTGCTGCGCGAGCTGGACCGCCGCCATCCCGACCCCGCCGGCGGCGGCGTGGATCAGGACCCGTTCGCCCGCGCTCATGCGGCCGAGGTGCCGGAGGGCGTAGTCGGCCGTGAGGAACGTGATCGGTACGGTCGCCGCCTCGGCGTGGGTCCAGCCGTCGGGTTGGCGCGTGACCATCTCCGCCGGTACCACGCAGCGGCTCGCGAACGAGGCGACGGACACCGCCATCACGCGGTCTCCGGGAGCAACCCGATCGACGCCCTCACCGACGGCGAGGACGACGCCGGCGCACTCACCGCCGAGCGACGACGCGTCGCCGGCGTACTGGCCGAGCGCGTTGAGGACATCGCGGAAGTTCAGCCCGGTCGCACGGATGCCGATCAGCACCTCGCCGGGCCCCGGCGCGAGCTCCGAAAGGGGATTCAGGACGAGCGCGTCGAGCCTGCCCCGATCGTCGACCTCGAGGACGTAGTCGCCATCGGGGAGCGCGAGCCCGGCGACGTCCGCCGCCCGCGCCAGGCGTTGCACGTATCGGACCCCGCTGCGCACCGCGACCTCGGGTTCGTCGCGAGCGTCGGCGACCAGCTCGGCGTGGACGGCAGAGACCGCATCGAACATCTCAGGTTCGCTCGCGACCGCTCCCTCGAGATCGACCTCGATGTCGATCGCGCGATGGAAGCGGTGGGGGAGCTCGGCAGCCGCGACGCGGACGACGCCCCACAGGGCGGCCGAGTCGTGACCGTCGACCGGATCGCCCGACACGACCGGCAGCGCACGCGCGGTCACCACGGTCACGACCGTCGGCGCGCCCGCCACGTCGAGGTCGGCGAGGAGCCGCCCCAGCGCGTACGGCACGTGGGTCATCGACACGGCCGGCGCGTCGGCCACCCAGACGATGCCTGCGAGCGGCGCGTCGGCGACGTCGGCGTCCAACCCATCGTGGGTGACGGCGCGAACCGCCTGTCCGCCTGTCTCGGAGAGGCGATCGGCCAGGGCCGTCGCGAGCGCCGACGTCCCCACGACGAGCCAGGGACCCGACGCCGGCTCGGCCGCGCTCGGCGGCAGCGGGGCCGGCACCCAGTCCGGTGCGTAGAAGAGGTCGGCATCCCGTCGCGTGGCGGCGAGCGACGAACGGGAGACTCGCTGGAACCGGATCCCCTCGAGCCGGGTGACGAGCCGTCCGGAGGGATCGCGCAGGTCGAGCTCACCCGCGTAGACGTCGCCGGCATCGTCCATGGGTCGCGCGCTGCCGTGCGCCTGCAGGATCGCGCCATCGACTCGGCCGGCGACGTGCCAGCGACCGATCGCCACCGGTACGTACACGCCACCGTCGATGCTCGACAGATCGTCGCCGCCGGGCATGGCGAGCCCGAGCGCCTGCAGGCACGCGTCGACGAGCGCCGGATGGACGTCGCCTGCTCCGGTGAGTCCCGGGTCGCGGACGGTCGCCAAGACCTCTCCGTCCGTTCTGGCCGCGTGCTCGATCAAGCGGAACGTCGGGCCGTACTCGACGCCGAACCGTTCCAACGTCGAGTAGTAGTCGGCACCATCGATCCGATCGGAGCAGCGCTCGGACGCGGTCTCCACGCCCGACGTCGTGGCCACCTGGTCCGCAGCGACCAGACTCCCGATCGCGTGTCGGTGCCATGCGTCACCCTCACGGGACCAGATCTCGACCGTCGGCGGCTCGACGTCGGCGTCGACGATGGTCTGGACGTCGACCGTCCCGGAGAGCACGAGCGCCCGTTCGATCTGGACCTCGATGACGTCCCCGTCGAAGCCACACGCCATGCCCGCCAGACGCATGAGCGCGAGGTGACCGGTCGCCGGCACGACCGGGGAGCCGTAGAGGACGTGGTCGGCCAACCACGCGGGCCGTTCGGCGGAGAGCTCCGTCTCGAACACACGACGGGTCAGACCCGGGGAACGCAGCTCGCGGCCGAGCAGCGAGTGCTCGCTCGCGACGCGTCGCCGGGTGCCCGGTCGCAGCCCCTCGGCGACGGCCGGTAGGCGGTAGTGCCGCCGTTCGAACGGGTAGGTCGGGAGACGGACCCAAGGCCGCCGCCGGCCGGGTTCGATCGCGGCGTACGCCCGCCAGTCGACCTGTCCGCCCGCGACGTGCAAAGCGGCGAGCGCACGCTGGACACCTCGACACTCGTCGCCGTCGCGTGCGACCGGCCCGACGAACGCGCAGTCGCCGGGCAGACCGCATGCCTGTGCCATGCCGGTGAGGGTGGCCGACGGCCCCACCTCGAGAAAGTTCCGGAAGCCGATCTCGACTGCGTGTCGCAGCGACGCCTCGAACCGCACCGGGTCCCGAACGTGGTCGCGCCAGTACGTCGCCGACGTCACCAGTCCCGGATCGGCGACCTTGCCGGTGCGATTGCTGATCAGCTCCAGTCGGGGTTCGCTCAGCTCGACCGTCGCGACCAGGCGCTCGAACTCGTCGAGCATCGGCTCCATCAGTGGCGAGTGGAACGCGTGCGACACCTCCAGGCGGACCACCCTGATCCCGTCGGCCTCGAACCCCGCCACCACCTGGTCGAGCGGACCCGAGCGGCCGGACACGACCACGTTTCGAGGACCGTTGACCGCGGCGACCGAGAGGTCGTCGGGCCACGCGCTGATCCTGTCGAGCACGACCTCCTCGCTCGCGAACACCGCTGCCATGCCACCGGCGCGGGGAAGCGCCTGCATCAGCCGTCCACGTGCCTCGACCAGACGCAGGGCGTCACGGAGCGACATGACACCGGCGACGTGGGCCGCGACGTACTCGCCGATGCTGTGTCCCGCGACCGCAGCCGGTTCGACGCCCCAGCTCCTCCACAGCGCTGCGAGCGCGACCTCGTACGCGAACAGGCACGGCTGCGCGTTGACGGTCTCGCCGATCTCACCCGCACGAGCACCGAACATCACATCGGTCAGGTCGTAGCCACAGAGCTCGTCGAGCATGGTCGCGCACTCGTCGATCACGGCCCGGAACGCGGGTTCGGACTCGTAGAGGGCCGCCCCCATTCCCGGCCGCTGACTCCCCTGCCCCGTGAACAGCATGACGAGACCGTCGTCGTCGCCACCGGCTCGCCGGCCGCGAACCACATCCGGCGACGCGGC
>CAXBAZ010000091.1:0-9367 GCA_963973395.1 uncultured Acidimicrobiaceae bacterium | reverse complement strand
TGCGAGTACGCGACCGAGGCGTGCACGGCGCGGGTGCCGGAGTGGACCGCCGACGTGCCGGACGGTCACGGGCATCGCTGCGTGCATCCGGCCGAAACCGCGGCATCGGGGATCGCATGATGCGGCAGGACGGCGATACCGGCGCCGACTCATCTCCGGTGCTCGAGGTGCGCAATCTCGTCCAGCGGTTCAAGGTGGGCCGCCGGTACCTCGAAGCGGTCTCCGACGTCTCGTTCGAGATCCGTGCCGGCGAAACGCTCGGCCTGGTCGGCGAGTCGGGCTGCGGCAAGTCGTCGACCGGCCGTGCGGTGCTCCAGATGCCGAGACCGGCCAGCGGGTCGGTCCGTCTCGGCGGCCGGGAACTCACCGACCTCTCAGGCGACGAACTGAAGTCGGCCCGTCGTCGGATGCAGCTCATCTTCCAGGATCCGGTCTCCAGCCTCAACCCGCGCCGAAAGGTGCGCGACGTGGTCGCGGAAGGACTTCGAATCGCAGGAGTCGCACAGCGCGAGGTCGACGAGCGCATCGAGTCGACGCTGTCACTCGTCGGTCTCGACCTCTCCTTGGTCGGCAACCGGCGAGCGCACCAGCTGTCAGGCGGGCAGTGTCAACGCGTTGCACTGGCACGAGCGCTCGCGCTACGCCCCGATGTCTTGATCTGTGACGAGCCGGTGGCGTCTCTCGACGTCTCGATCCAGGGCCAGGTGCTCAACATCCTCGACGACATGCGAAGCAACATGGGGCTCGCGATGCTGTTCATCTCGCACGACCTGTCCGTCGTTCACAATGTGTCCGATCGGATCGCCGTGATGTATCTCGGTCGAATCGTCGAGATCGGTCCGAGTTCGACGGTGACGCGAACACCACGCCACCACTACACCCGAGCGCTGCTCGACTCGGTCCCGATCGCCGACCCCGACGTCGAGGTCGACGATCGACTCCTCGCAGGCGAGCTCCCCTCCCCACTCGATCCACCGACCGGTTGCCGCTTCCGGGGTCGTTGCCCCCGGGCGGAGGCGCGATGTGCCGACGAGGACCCCCCGCTCGTCGCCATCGACGAACAGCGATTCGTCGCGTGCCACTTCCCGCTCGCCGTCCCCGGCGATGGGGGCGCTGTCAGTGCGGTCGTCGACCGCACAGACAGCGCCCCGGTAGAGAAGTGAGACCGGCCGGCTGTCATCGGCGCATCGGCCGGCCGGGCGACGCAGGCGGCTCGCTGTCGACACACGACGCGTCGATGTCGAAATCGACGGTGCGCAGCTGACGCAGCACTCGTTCGACTCGGTGTCGCGTCCGAACTGGTCAGGCGGGGCGTTCGGGCATCGGGTACTCGTCGGCGTTGATCACCCAACCGGGCTGTTCGGAGAAGTCGAACCGGGGTGGCGCGAAGACGTCGATCAAGAATCGGCGCATGCCGTTGTGGGGTTGGGTGGTGTGGATCAGCGGCGGTGGGATCACCACCGTCGCCGGCGAACGGGTGAGCTGGTGCTCGTCGTCGCGCCAGGAGCCGATGTCGGGTGTCCAGGTCACCCGCATGTGATGCGTGAATTCGCCGTCGATCTGGACCGACACCTGCTCGAAATCGTCGTGATGATGAGGTGAGACCCGCGTGAAGTCGCCCGGCTCGCTCGACGGCTCGAACGCATTGACCATGACGGTCGAGCACCGAAAGATCCGTCCCATCCTGCCCGGCTCGAGCGGGTGTTCGGCGCACTTGTACACGCGGATGTGCTCACCCGCTGGTGGGGCCGGCCACGGCTGCCAGTCGGCGACGTTCGGGTCCGGCGTTGCGTACTCGGCTGCGTTGGCGCACCGTGCTGCGAGGGTCGGGACCGTTCGGGCACCGAAGACGCGGACGATCGTGCCGGCAGCGTCGATCCGCACGGTCGAACTGCCCGACGGCATGATCACCACTGCGTACTCGTCGACCGACGTGACATCATCGCCGTGACTGACCGTGACCTCGGCGCCCTCGAGCACCATGACGATGTACTCGCCCTCCGTGTGCACCGTGAGCTCGTCCCCCGGGGACGCGAGGGTGTGGGCGACGACCATCGCCTGGGACCGGGTCCACCATGTCGCACTCCCGTTCGTGTGCCGTTCGTCGGCCGGGCTGTCGGCGAACTCCCGGTAGGTCGGTGGTCGAGGCATGCCGGCGGGAGCGGAGACAGCAGTGGACAACTTCGAGCGGGGATCACTGGGATCGTACGGCATCTTGAAATCGTATCAAATCATCCGACTTCGAGGCTCGAACCGCTCGATCGGTTGGTTTGCATGGAAGAAGAGGATGCTGGATCATATGTGACATGTCCATCGACAACCCTGACAGCACGGGTGTGCAGCCCACCACGATCATCTCACGGCGGGACACACGTGTCCGACCCGGTTTGCGTCGACCCGGTCCCCCGACATTCGGCACGTGGGTGAAGTTGCCCACCCTCGAGACGCTCGAGATGATCGCCCAGGCCGGCTTCGAGTACGTCGTCATCGACATGGAGCACAGCCCGCTGGGTCTCGAGACCGCGTACACGATCATCTTCGGTGCACAGGCGCTCGACATGGCCGTGCTCGTTCGCGTCGCCGATCGGTCCGGCAGCCTGTACCAACGGCTGCTGGATTCCGGCGCCGATGGCATCCTCGTCCCACAGGTGTCGACGATCGAACAGGCCGAGGCTGCCGTCGCCGGCATGACCTTCGCTCCCGTCGGGACGCGCGGCATGGGGGTCACGGCCCGCGCCGGCACGTGGGGCGTCGACGGGGCCGAGCCGTACTTCTCGGTCGGCGCCGGCATCGTGCGCGCCATCCAGATCGAGTCCATCGACGCGCTCCGCGACGCGGATCGTTACCTCGAGATCGACGGCCTCGACGCAGTGTTCCTCGGAATGGGCGACCTCACGATGTCATCGGGGCGTTCGTTCGACGACCCGGAGATCACCCGCCTCACGGACCAGCTCATCGCGAGTTCGACGGCACGCGGCATCCCCTGCGGCACAGCGGTCGGAGATGCCGTAGGGGCGGCGAAGGCGGCGGAGCGGGGGTTCGCGTTCATCATGGTCAGCAACGACACGACGATCTTCGGAACCGCGGCCCGCTCGCTCGGTCGAGAGGTCGTCGAAGCGCTGCGCACCTGAGCCCACGGTCCACCGCGCACGCCGCGCTCCTTCGTGCGGAGGCGCCGGCCGAGTGGCTCAGCTTCCGGTCTCGTCGCTCGGTGCGAGCTTCAGCAACTGTCCTCCGCGAAACAGCGGGTTGCTCCCGCGGTGAGCGATCCGCCAACCCGCGTCCGTCAACACCCACCGCTCCGTCACGTAGTCGATCAGGTTCGGTGGTGCAGTGGGCAACACGGGAACGCCGTCGCCACCCCACAGCACCATCACCCAGTGGCAGACGGCACGGTCAGAGGCTCCGTCGAAGAAGGCCCGAAAGTTCTGGACCGAGTGGAACGTCACGCGCCCTCCCTGGCGCTCGCGACGGGTGTAGAAGTCGCGAATTTCCTCACGATTCGTCCCGAGACTGAAGTCGTCACCGTCCCAACTGCCATCCGGCACGAAGTAGTCCGCCGCATTGCGACCCCAGTTCATGTCGACGTCGTGCCAGTAGTCGACGATCATGGCCTGCAGTGTCTGGGTCAGTGCCAATCGATCGTCGTCGACGTTCATCTCGATCGTCATGTCCGGTTCCCTTTCGTCGATGGATGGTGTCGTCGCGGGGCGTCGACCCGGCGTGATCCTATATGATTCACAGTCGACGGCGTCCAACTTCGGATGCCGGTCGCGAAGCGGAGGTTGAACCATGGACTTGGAACTGGACGGCAAGGTCGTGCTGATCACCGGCGGTGCCCGGGGTATCGGCCGTTCGTGTGTCGAGGCCTTCGCGCGGGAGGGCGCGAGGGTCGCGGTCCTCGACCGCAACCGAGAGCTGCTCGCCGAGACGGAACAGGCGGTCATCGATCTGGGCGCCGAGGTGCTCACTGTCGAGACCGACGTCTCGGATGCCCGGTCGGTCGATTCCGCACACGAGGAAGTGATCGGACACTTCGAACGGATCGACGTCGGATTCAACAATGCCGGCGTCATCAGCGCCAGTCGGGCGATCGAGGACACGAGCGAAGAGGACTGGGATCGGGTGATCGGCGTCGACCTCAAGGGGTTGTGGCTCTGCGTGCGCGCTCAGGTCAGGCACATGCGAGCACGTGACGCCGGAGTGATCGTGAACACCGCCTCGAACGTGTCGTTCATCGGAGCGCCCGGCGCAACACCGTACGTTGCCGCAAAGCACGGCGTGCTGGGGATCACGCGGACCGTCGCGCTCGAACTCGCCGGAACGAACGTCCGCATCAACGCAGTGGCTCCGGGAACGGTGACGACGCCGATGGCAGCCGACCTGGCCGGCGACTTCGACCCGTTCGCGCACGCCTCGATTCGACAACCTCTGCCGATCGGCCGGAACGGAACCACCGATGAGATCGCCGACGCCGTGCTGTGGCTCGCCAGTGCCCGGTCGAGCTTCGCGCTCGGTTCGACGGTGATCGTCGATGGCGGTTTCACGGCGCAGTGAGGCCCGTTCACGTCGATCGCATGTGAAACACCGGGACACCGCTGGTCGGCCCGCCACCTCGAGCGACGAAACCGATACGGATATCATCGCAGCTCAGACGTCCTCTCTCCTCGTTGTGGCGCCAGAGAACCTCGCCACCGTTTGACCCCTAACGGCAGATCACATATGATTTGTGGACGATGTGCGCTCCTGCGCATGCGACCGAAGGGGAATATTGAGATGATGCAACGATCGCCGAACTCCACGCGGCACGGTCAACGAAGCCGCCGACGCGCCGGGGCCGCAGCCCTGGTCACGTTGGCGCTGATCGCCGCCGCTTGCGGCGGTGATGACGACGTGGCCGATGGAGACACGCCTGCAACCGACGAGAGCCAGACCGACGAGAGCCAGACCGACGAGCCGGCGACAGCCGACGAGCCTGCGACGGCCGACGAGCCTGCGACGGCCGACGGGACGGCCGGGGAGGCGTCCGCGGACGAGCCATCGGGCGACTCCGGTCCGGCGCTCCAGGACGGTGGCGACGCGCTGATGGTGCAATTCGGCTCCGTCAACACGTTCGACCCCAGCCTCATGCGGGTCGGCTTCGCGTTCGCGGAGGTCGCGATCATGGCGTCGATCTACGGGCATCTCGCCTTCATGGACCCACAGACCGGCGAGGTCATCCCGTACTTCCTCGAGTCGATCGAACCGAACGACGACTTCACCGTCTGGTCGCTGACGCTGCACGATGGAATCAAGTTCAGCGACGGAACGCCCATGAACGCCGAAGCGATCAAGTACAACATCGAACGGTCCGCTGATCCCGCGACCGGTTCACGCTTCCAGGCTCAGGCCTCGCAGCTGGGCCTGAACGTGGTCGACGAGCTGACCCTCGAGGTCACGCTCTCCGAGCCGAACCCCGGGTGGGATGCCGACCTCGTCGCGAACTACTCGGGCATCGGTTCGCCGACCGCGATCCAGGCATCCCTCGATGCCGGCGAGGATGTCGGCCTCGATCCTGTCGGTGCGGGACCCTTCATGCTCGACGAGTGGACCCCCGGTCAGACCATTCGCGTCGTTCGCAACCCGTACTTCGCGGATTGGCGCCCCGGTCTGCCGCACCTCGACTCGGTGACCTTCGAGAACGTCCCCGACCGGACTCAGCAGGCCGCTTCGGTCACGACCGGTACGGCGCAGATCGCCGGCACCATCGGTGGAGCGGCGTCGGAGGCGATGCTCGATGGAGCGAACGCAGTGGTGACCCAGACCGGTGGTGGTGCGGTGTTGAACATGAACACCGCTGTCGCCCCGTTCGACGACATCCGAGCCCGCCAGTTCATGGCGATCGCCTTCGATCGTGCGATCCTCGCCGATGCCAACGCTCCGGGCACTCCCGTCGTCACGAACGTCTTCCCCGAGTCCTCGCCATTCTACGATCCCGCATACGACCTGCCGGAGCAGGACACGGCCAAGGCGCAGGAGCTGCTCGATGAGTTGGCAGCCGAAGGCACGCCACTTTCGTTCACCATGTTGAGCGTGGCCCAACCCGACCAGAACGCGCTGTACAACGCGATGATCGCCCAACTCGCCGAGTACGACAACATCGAGATGGACATCGAGGTGGTGACCTTCACCGATCAGATCGGTAGATCGACCACCGGGGAGTACCAGTTGCTGCCCTGGGGCATGTACGTGATCGCGCCCGTCCCCGGCCTCTACTACCAGGTGAAGCCCGACGGCTTCCTCAACTACGGGAAGTACTCGAACGATGTCATCAATGCCGCACTCGAAGACTTCACCACCGCCGACACGCTCGAGAAGCAGAAGGCGATCTGGGACATCGTCCAAGAACAGATGATCGTCGATCCACCGGTCGTGCTGCTGGACCAGGGCATCAACACGGTGGGATATGCGGACGGATTCCACGTGCCACGCTCGGTCAACCTCGGCACGCTGCCCCTGTGGGAAGAGGTCGGCTACCTCGCCGAATAGTCGCCCGATACGGCGCCGACCGAGGAACGCACGAGGGCCGGAGGCACGATGCCTCCGGCCCTCGCCGCGTCGTGATGGCCGACTGACAGCCGAGTTCGGCAACTGTCAGTGGAGTCCGAGTACGTCCCGAACCGGCACGCCGCTCACCCGCTTCGAAACCATGTCCATCATCTCGGTCGAGTCCGCGCCGGGGTCGAGCACGTCCAACGCGTCCGCCCACATCCGACGCCCGATGTTGCAGAACTCCAGATCTACGCCCGCCGCCTCCGCGGCGTCGAGCGCGATCTGCAGATCCTTGTTGACGAGTCCGACCCGCATCCCGGCGTCGAACCCTCCGCTCGCGATGTACCTGGGGTAGCGCACCTGTGAGAAGTACGTCACGCCGGTGCCGTTGTTGAGCACGTCGAGCAGGACGTCGTCGGTGATGCCGGCCGATCGTGCGAGCAGGATGCCCTCCATGCTCGCGATCGAGGCGACGTTGAAGATCATGTTGTTGACCGATTTGAGCAGCGCCCCCGAACCGAGCTGTCCCGCGTACACCACCTTCTTCGAGAAGGCCTCGGCGACCCACGCGATCGCCTCGAGATCCGCTTCGTTCGATCCGGCGATCGTCGTCAGGGTGCCGAGTTCGGCCGCCGCCACACCACCCGTCACGGGTGCATCGACGTATCTGACTCCGTGGGTGGCGGCCATCGTTCCGATCTCGACCGCGTCGCCGGGCGAGACGCTCGAGAAGTCGAGGATGACCAGGCCCGAGCACCGACCGAGATCGCCGAGACCGGCGATGACAGCTCGCACCGCCGCCCCATCCGGCACGCTGATGCACAGCAGATCGCCGTCACCGAGTTCCGTCAACGGTTCGTCGGTCGTCGTTCGGCCGGCGGCCACCGCACGTTCCCGCATCTCCGCCGAGGGGTCGTATGCGACGACGGACACTCCACGTGCCGTCGCTGCGGCTTCGACGTGCCCCGCGAGATGAAATCCCATCTGACCGAGCCCTGCGAACCCGATCCGAGCGCCGTCGACGCTCATTCCCACACCTCTGCGGCAACCCGGAACCCCTCCACACCGGCGGGCATGCCGGCGTACACCGCAGCATGGGTGAGGGCCGCGGAGACCTCGTCGATCGTGCAGCCGTTGTTGCGTGCGCCGCGAAGATGCGCCGCGAGCTCCTGGGTTCGGCCCAGCGCGGCGAGCAGCGTGATCGTGAGCAGGCTCCGCGTCCCGGCGGGCAGTCGGTCGTCGCTCCAGGCCGCATCCCAACAGTGTTCGGTGACGAAGCGTTGCCAGCCGTCTCCGAACGGAGAGGTCGCCGACTTGGCGAACGCCGCATCGACGTACGCGTCGCCGAGCACCGTTCGACGTCTGGCGAGTCCTCGTTCGAATGCTGTCTCATCTGTCATGGTGAACTCCCTGTTGCTGGTTGGACGCCGCGTGCCCTGCTCGGCTCGCCGGCCGTTCGGAGCGTGTCGACGCGAACCGGTTCATCATATACGATCATGGTCCGCCAGCGCCGAAGGGACCAACGACTCCGATGAAAAGCGAGCTCCAACTGATCGAGTTCATCCGCACGCTGCGTCTCGACGACGTCGACGCCGCGGCGGTCACGACCGCGCGTCGGGTGCTGGGCGGCACGATGGCCACCACGGTGGCGGGAGCACTCGAAGACGGCGTCGGTCCGCTCCGGGAGTTGCTCGTCAGGCGCAGCGGCACTCCCACGGCCACGAGCCTCGTGTATGGCGATCGTCTCCCCGCGACCTCCGCCGCGTTGCTGAACGCCACGATGGCCCGCGCGCTCGACTACTGCGACGCGATGGCGCCCGGCGTCCACGTCGGTTCGTCGGTGGTGCCGGCAGCACTCGCCATGGCGGAACAGGCCGGCGGTTGCAGCGGCGAGCAGTTCCTCCGGGCCGTCATCATCGGTTGCGAGGTCGCCGCCCGATTCAACCTCACGGAGGCGATGTACGACGGCTTCGACCCGACCGGTGTGGCGACCGTCTTCGGCGCCACCGCAGCGGCGGGCGTCATCGCTCAGCTCGACGACGGCCAACTGCACCACGCGCTGGGTCTCGCACTCAATCGCTGCGGCGGGAGCTACCAGAGCAACGTCGATGCGTCACTCGCCGTTCGGTTGCAGCAAGGTGTGGTCGCCCACGCCGCCGTCGAGTGCGTCGAGTTCGCCGCGGTCGGCATCACCGGGCCGGCCGAGTTCCTGGGTGGTGTCTATGGCTACGCCCACCTGTTCGCCCGAGACCGAGGCTTCGCGCAGGAGGTCGTCGACGGGCTCGGCGACGACTGGCGCCTGACCGGTTTCATGTTCAAGAAGTTCCCGAGCTGTGGCGCTACCCAGGGCGTCACACAACTCGCTCTCGACCTCGCTCGCGAACTCGAGACCCGGGGGGACGACGTCGATCGAATCGCCGTCACGTTGACGCCGTACTGCCACCGCCTGGTCGGCAACCCCTTCTCGATCGGCGCCAATCCCCGGGTGAGCGGCCAGTTCAGTGTGCAGTACTGCGTCGCCTCCGCCGTCGCCCGCGGCGTCGCCGGCCTGCGGGAGTTCTCGCCCGAAGCGGTCAGCGACCCGCAACTCACGCGTCTGATCGACCTCGTCGAGGTCTCCGCCGATGCAGCGCTCGACCGTCGCGGGCACAGTGCGGTCGACATCGAGATCCGGATGCATGACGGCCGCGTCGAACGGCGCGGCTACGACACGTCACCGGGCTACCCCGGCAACGAACTCTCGGACGCCGACCACCGGCGACGGTTCGACGACTGCATGGCGTATGCCGAACTGAGGCTGGCACCCGGCGCCGTCGACGACGTACGAAGCTTCGTG